>JANQGW010000188.1 GCA_028282905.1 Sedimentisphaerales bacterium
ATTTATACACCGCGGATGTGGGCGTTTGGACTGTTTAGTGCGCTGTTCGCAGTCGGGGGATTATGGGGCGGTCTGGCATTGGCCATCTGGGCCGGACGAACCGGCTATGCTTATACAAATTTATGTTATGCTTTGCCGGCAGTCTTTTTTGGGTGCCAACTGTTTCGTGCAGTGTTGCGACAATTCCTGATTGCCAAACTACTGCCGAAGGATAAGAAGCGATTAAAGGTTGTGCAAATTGCTGACATCGTATTTTTCTGGGGGTTCAGCTGGATCCTGCTGATTGTCATTCTGATGTCGGCGGCGGGGCGAACAATTACCTGGCGAAATATTCGCTATTATCTAAAAAGTCCAACAGACATCAAAGTACTGAAAGATTAAATGGTGAAATCGATATTTTAAGGAGCAGAGATGAAGGATGTACAAATCTTATTATTGACTTTACTTGCTACAATATCTATTGCAGGAATACAGGAGGGAATTGAGGCACTGAATAATGGCGATTATTTAGAGGCCCGCAAACATTTTTTGCCATTGGCGGAAGCAGGTGATGATAAAGCAATGATTACAATCGGCCTGATGTACCATCAGGGACAAGGGGTGAAGCAGGATTACAATCAGGCGATGGATTGGTACATCAAAGCGTTTAAAAAAGATAACGGCGATGCTTACAGTAATATCGGTGTCATGTATAGAGATGGATTTGGAGTAGGTAAAAACAAGAAGATGGCATATTGCCTTTTCCTGGTTACACATGTCTGTGGTCTCGGAAATGAATCTACTCAGCAAAGAGCAAATAGCTGTCTTAGAAGAATAGTACCAGAGATGTCACATGATGAAGTTGTCGAATGTTTTAACTATACCCTTGAGTATATCGAGGCATTTGTGGTTTCAAAAGGCACTTTAAAGGGCATTCCGGAGGGCTGCCAACCCTCTGAAAAAAGGCTTTCACTTAAAGATAAGCCTTGGTGGTTGAAAGGTGAGTTGGATTTTCTGAAGGAGGAACCTAACGAAGATGCTGATAAAGAGAAAAAAGCTAACTCTGAAGACCTGACATCTATAAAACTTGCAAATGAAATTCATTCCATAGAAATCAAAGAAATATTATCAACGCTCATTATCCGGGATGAAAATGACCGCACTTATTCGGGGCAAATCAAATCCAAAGATGGACTTGCAGAATTTGAGAAGATTTACGGAGTAAAAGTTGAAGGTATAAATATCAATTTCAACGAGCAAATGCTTATCTTTGGTGTTACCGATGAAATTTCGACTCGCGCATTTCAATTGCTAAAGCACAAAAATCTTCAGTCTTTCACACTTGACTATACGGATACTGGAATTAAATACAAATTAAAAAGGCCCGATGAAGGGAAAAAGTACTCGTACTTACAAATTTTTATCATAAAGAAGGTTGGCAAAATTTCACATATAAATGTGAAAAATCTGCTCAGAAACGGGCTGTCTAAAGCCAGGTCTTAGCCGTGGGGGTGGAATTTTTTGTGTATGGCTCGGAGGCGGTCGTTATCGACGTGGGTGTAGATTTGGGTGGTTTTGATGTCGGCGTGGCCGAGCATTTCCTGCAGCGTACGTAAATCGGCGCCGCCGCTTAACAGGTGTGTCGCGAAACAATGGCGGAGTGTGTGAACGGTCAGATTTTTGGGCATCCCCGCGCGGACGGCGTATTTTTTGACAATCCGCCACAGGTCGATCCGGTCGATCGCCCGGCCTGTTCGAGATAAAAACAAGTTACTGGGACTGTGCGGCTTTTCCAGCTGAGGACGCAATTCATTGAGGTAGGCAGTTAGTGTTTTCGCTGCGGCCTGTCCTAATGGCACAATGCGTTCCTTGCGTCCCTTTCCGAAACAACGCACATAGCCGACGGTGATATTGACAT
>JANQGW010000189.1 GCA_028282905.1 Sedimentisphaerales bacterium
TGACTTTGACACACTATCCAATAAAAGGTGGTGGCTAAGAACTCTCCCTTGTTCTGAGTCCCCACCTATGAGTTTCTCCCATCCAGCATCAATCCAATGACAGGTAATTCCATTTTCCTAAAAGCTAGAAGATGAAGGGTATATTCTACCAACACTATCACTGAAACCATATCGGGGTATTACGGAATTCTAATCCGGACAGACCATCCAGCGACCTGTCGCATTTAATGTGGACATGGCTTCATTAAAGTAACAAGATGTTTTTGTTGAACGCGATTATTCTTTTACACAGCAGGATTTGGTGCAGTCCGGCGGACACTTCTTGGCAGTTTCACCAACTTTTTCTGCAGCCGCAGCACCGCAGCACTTGGCAGGATCGTCGCCGCAGCAACCGGCAGTTTCTTTGGCTTTTGCGGCCACCTCAGCCCCACAACATTTGGACGGCTCTGAACCACAACACGCCTTGGCTTCGCCGTGACCATGATCATCATCGGCACAACCGCCAATCCACAGAATCATACCTGCCAACATCAATCCTAAACTCATCGCCAACAGCTTCTTATTCATTTTTTCCTCTTTCTTTTAGAAATCATTTTTCATGCTTTTCCCAGCATATTGCTATGTTATAGTGACATTACCCCTTTAAACGGCTAAATTTCATCCCCTTCGCAACCACAGGGTCAAGAAAAATTCATTCCATTCCCGGTTTTTGCCTTCACCTGTTAGGTTCTCAAAATAATAACGGCAAAACCGTCTTAAACAGAAACCACCGGCTCTATATTATCCCATTCTTGCTTTTCTGAACAGATTCACTGGGAAATCCGGATTTAACTAAATCATACTATTAAAATTAACTACTGCTACATTAATGACTTTGCAAGTCGGGAAACAATCCGGAGATCTGCTTCATATTTTATTACTGTTTTTATTCAAGACTGTTCCTACATATCTGGCTTTTTCATGCAAAAGTTTGTCTTATTTGACAAAACAGAGAAAATCATTATCATACTGGCACTCCTTATAATGAGCCTGCGGGTAGCCCTCTAGGAGTTCTCACCGAACTCCTTCCTCCCTCTAACTGCCCCAGGCTCGGCCTTTCCCTCCAGAACCACCAGAACAGCTCGGTTTGATTCATATTTAAAGATTCGTAGCTTGACAGCCTCAATAAGATAAACAATGTACAGAGCCGTACAGTTGTCCATAGACAATATATTTTCATATTCATCAGTAAAGTGAAAATATTTCTTTTATTTTCCCCAGAATTCTTTCTCAAAAATTTGAAAAGTGATTATGGATTCTGTAATATTGGTTTTAGTAACTGTTAATAGTGACTATGAAGTAGTTTTAAGTGTTGTAGTTCTTGTTGGACTATACACCTGTCAGAAATCGACAGGTCGATGTATTTAGCACATCTTTGATGCTGAAACATCTCATATTCGAAAGTTAGTCACGCTAATCGAATGAGGTGTTTTAGTATGTCTGAACTTTACAGCAACACAATCTCGTTTTTTGCTGATGGCGGGCCCGTCCCTGATCTGCTCACAGAAGAAGAAGCCATCAAATACTTAAGACTCGATCTCGATGGCCTTAAAAATCCACGTTCAACCCTCAAGTATTACAGAGATAAAAATTACTTAAAAGCAACACGAGTGGGAAAACATAACAAATATCTAAAGACCGAACTACTGCGGTTCTTAGAGGCATTGACAACGAGAAATGAAAATATCCCTGACTAATTTGTGTCCAATTATTGCCTATATGCAAAATTTACAATTATTCACTTGCCGGAACTGACATGCAGCGGTATCCGGTGGGAAATTATAAAAAAAGGCAAACAGATGAATAATAGAAATATAAGCTTGACCAAAGACACCCGGTCCATTCGGAAGAAACCATGGCTTGTCAGGTGGACGGGTGAATACAACCCTATTACTGACAAACAGAAACGATATTCGAAATCCTTTGCAAAGAAAAAAGATGCAGAAGCTTTTATAGCACAAAAAGTACAGGATTTTGATGCAGGACTTCCCAGAGATGAAGTCAGTTTAACCTTAGAAAAGCTATGGAACAAATTTGAACGCAGTCAAAAAGGATTACTGACAGCAGGAACATTTGACAATTATGAGGAAACATATAAACGATTAAAAGCCTTTTTTGGGCCAAACACCCTTGTCAAACATATCCGAAATGAACATGCAGAAGAATTCCTGTCTCAATTGACTTTCCTCTCTCCAAAATACCAGAAGATTCAAAAATCTATTTCTGATTCAACACGAAATCGAATCTTAAGAGGCTGTAAAAGGATTTTCAATAAAGCTCTCGAATGGCAGTATATCAGAGTAAATCCATTTGAAAAAATCAAACAGGTTAAAGCCAAAACTCAAAAATGGCACAGAATAACTCCTGATGAGTTTAAGTCTCTTCTCAATGGTACAGATAGTGTCCGGCAGAAGGCGTTTTATGCCGTTCTCTATGGATGTGGATTGCGGACTGGCGAAGCTATTAACCTCCTATGGGATGGCAGAACTATCGACTTTGAAACAATCCGAATCACCCTGTCCAACCGTCCCGGCACTCGAAACATCCCCCCCTTCTCCCTCAAAGACTATGAATCTCGTTCGGTTCCAATGCCCAATTATGTTGTAAATCTCTTACTTCAACTTCAGGAGCAATCTGAGCCTGACTGCCCTTTTGTATTTATAGATAAGAACAGATGGCAACGAGTTCAACAAAAATGGTTCCGATTTCAAGAGCAGGGAATTGAACGGAAATGGACGAACAAGGAACTTCATGGAAATCTTCTCAGACAGTTCCAAAGAACCTGTAAAAGAGCAGGAATCATCTCCACTGATAAACTAACGATCCATTGTATGAGAAAAAGCTGGGCCTGTAACTTAGTAGATGCCTCTGTTCCAATTCACACATTAATGAAATTAGGGGGTTGGAGCAGCATGGAAACCTGTCAGCAGTTTTATCTGCAAAGTTCCGATGAGAATGAGAAAAAGGCAGTTCAGGAACTGGACAAATTAGTTTCAATTTCTTGAATCAATCCAACAGACAATGATTTCAATAGGGCTGTTTCAATACAGTCCTTTTTTTATGCTCTACAACCTCCCCCTATGTACGTTTTGCTTACTCAAAATAGACTCAGAGAGCACTCAAAAGTAGAATATCAAAGACGCTGGTGTGACGCTGGAAAAATTATAGAGCAGGAAAGTAGTGAAAAAACGGGGTTTTTGATAGTAAAAATGGATGCGGGCGACCAGAATCGAACTGGCGTATCCAGCTTGGGAAGCTGGTGTTCTACCATTGAACTACGCCCGCGTAAGTACTTACAGTTCAAGCATATATACAGATTTGAGCCGATTTGTCAAGGGGAAAATTGCCCCCTGCGGTCTGTGAGCGGTTTGGGCGAGTGTGTTTTGAGCGGGCTTGGGATAATTTTATGTTTACTCAAAACGAGTCTGGCATACAATATTAAAGAATACACCAAAATGTGAAAGGCTATATTGAGAAGGCTATTAATTCTGCTGGTTGGTTTTGAAAAATGAATCTCGCGTCTGCGACATGAATGACCGCTGGTTTGCCGATCAGAAAAACGCAGCGACGGTCTTTATACGATTACAATTTCTGAAAGGAGAGATTATGGCTAAGAATAAAGATTCATTCGTGCCCTACGAACAGGTATCCCCCGGTTTTGAGGCAGTATATACCGGAGAAACTTCCTCTACGTCCGTCCGTGAGAGCCAAATGATCAGCATACTCTATTCAGATGAGGGTGGCAATCTTATAAGCCAGTGGTCCACCATTCCCTGGTTCTTTCCGGATGAGAAAGGCGAATGGAAGGAAAATGAATGGGACGATATGGTCAGGCACCTGCATGAAATGCAAAGCAAGCTGGGGCCATTGACCGACAGCATTCGTCTGCTTCGTGCCCACATCGCCAGTCTTATTCCCTGTGACAGCGGCCTGCCGGTTACCGTGGACGAGATCCTGTTTGCCATTGCCCGGGGAGAACTGGAACAGTCATCTTTCAAAAACGGTTGCTTGTGTACAGGCATATCGGGGCAAATGAAGACCAGTCAGCCCGGACAAGCCGAAAGTATGAAAACTATCTATGCCGTATTGAATGGGTACATCGCGGGTGAACCGAGAGAGAAAGCTCTCAAGACACACCCGGAGGCAGCAGGATTTATCAATCGGTCCTACGAATGGCTCGGCTCGTTTTCAGACTTAAGCAAAGTCCAGAGAAAGATGCTGGATCGGATACTCCTGACAATGGACTACTTCGCCAAGTCCAGTATCCACTCAGCCGGTACCCAATCCTCTCTGGAGGAGGCCGAGATGCAAGACATAGAGGCCCTGGGAAAGGATCTCTTTTCCTATGAATTTTCGCAAGAAAGCGGAGTCAGTGCCTCTGACACGCCAAGCGGACGCGGTCCCTGTCTCGATGCAGAGATTTCAGAACTTGCAGGACTTCCCAAAATTCATCCCGAGTGGGATCATACCGCATATCAAGAAGCGCTCGACGCGCTCAAGGATGAGCAGAAGCGGGAACTGTACAAAACCTGCTGCGCCATCGCCTCTGGAATCCATACGCTCTCGGACTGTCATCATAGTACATTTCGCTACATAGAAGGCTGGATTCACGGCATCGGAACCGGTCGATTAGGCATCCCCACACGCAAGGCCAAAGCGGAAAAACAACGGCTGGGCCATATGCTGTTTGGCTACGCACTGGGACTGGACAGGTGGCTGATGGGTGCCCCCCTGCAATTTCTCCTTTTGGATCTCGGACACATCGACCTTGGCTTTGATCCAAGAAATAACATCATTCGGGTTTACTCCTGTCTTGGCGAGGAAAGAACTCCGATAAAAGAATGGCTGGCGGCCTGCCTCTGGTACACTCTGGTTTACAACCAGCAGGGTGGACTGATCGGATCATTTACGTCCAGTCATACAGACCTGATTAAACAGTGTGAGGACAAGGGCGTCACCGTTCATGAGTGGATAGATTCTGTTCTTGGAAATGATTCGTAGGACAAACTAAAAAGCCCGAACAAAACCTATTCCGTAGCACTTTATGGCAAATAAAGTTACAACCAATTTTGGCCTAACCAAGCACTATACAATTTTATGTTTTTAATGACGGGATTACGAACGGATCGTTTGTTTTGGCCAGCCAGGGCTTTAGTTCATCCTCGATCAGTTTTTTGATAAGATCGGGGTTTTCCTTGGCGATATTGTTAAGCTGGAACGGATCGGCCTGGTTGTCATAGAGAACCCAGTTGACCTCCTCTTTCAATGTTCGTTCCACCGAGAGCGTATAGCGATGTGTCCGTACGCCGCGACGGCCGTAGAGCGGGTTGCCCGTGCGTTCTTCGATGAACATATACAATTGTGATGTCGGGCGTTTTTGCCTGCCGCTCAGGAAGAGTTTAGCGAAACTGTCGCCTTCGAGGCCCTTCGGTAATTCCTGGCTAACATTCATCAATTCCATCAGGGTCGGATACATATCCCCCACTGAAATCAACAGGTCATCGTGACGCGGCTTGATCCGACCGGGCCAGCGAATGATCAATGGAATTCTCATTGACTCTTCCCACGGTGTATTCTTATGGTCCCAATGGTTGTGCAACGCCCCCATCGTCTCGCCGTGATCGGAGGTAAAGACTAAAATCGTGTCCTCTTCAAGCCCCTGCTGCTTGAGGCATGTCAGAATTCGGCCCAACTGTTCATCGCAACCGGTGATGGCGGCGTAATATTTCTTGATGTTCCGGCGGAAACTGTCGCCTCGTTTCGTTCCGGCCGGCGGCAAATTTTTCAGTGTGTCGCTATACGCCATTGCGTCAAAATCTGTATACTGCTTCACATACTTTTCCGGCACCGGGCCATACGGCGTATGTGGCGGATTCCACGAAATCACCATTGCAAAGGGCTGGTCATCCTTGCGGAATTTATTGTCCTTGTTCTCGAGATATTCAATCGCCCGGTCGGTTTCATATTCCGGCGTCCATTGCTTGATCTGTTTTGCGTCCCATGGCATTTTATCGCTGAAGACATAGGTGTTATTCATGTGGTTGTTATTAGTATGAATGTGCCAGGTTTCCAGACCATGACGTTTGACCGGCGACAGCCATCCGCCCTGCCCGCCTTTCAGCTTACGACCCTGGTACTCTTTGATGTTCTGGGTGATATGCCATTTACCGAAATAGGACAACGCATAGCCGTCCTGCTTGAACAAATCGGTCCACCAGATATGATGATCCGGAAGGTCACGACCATCCGCAAAGCAATTACAATGAACGCCGTTACTGATGGGATACTTGCCGGTCATTAAAATGGTTCGATACGGAACACAAACCGGATAATTACTGACCGCCTCGGTCAGCACCAGAGATTCCTTGGCCAATGCGTCCAGATTGGGGGTAATCACCGGCTCTTTGTCCAGAAACCCCATCGCCGTGCCGCGCATTTCGTCCGGAAAAATAAAAATGAGATTGGGCTTTCGTTTTTTGCCGGAAGATACCGCCAAAGATGAACACCCCGCAGCGGTCATCGCAACCGCCCCCAAACTCGCTCCCGTTAACCTCAGAAATTCCCGCCGGCTTAACATCATAAATCCTTTCGCTGTTCACGTATTTACCGTAATGTCGAATCATTATACTATACCCTCACCATTTTTCAATAAGCCAATCGGCCATCGCTGTGTTCCACGTCATTTTCTACCTCTTATCAACTTTTTGGTGAAATTCTTGTAATATTCAAAATTTCGTGTAACAATTTTCTGAAAATTGCGTCTTAGCCGGTAAGGATGGTGTTTCTTGAATAAAATGCGACAGAAAACAGTCGCTGCGGAAGGATTTTATAGAAAGGAAACAAAAATGGTATTTCGACAAATAATTTGGCTGCTGGTTATTCTATCGATTCCCGTCAATGTGTTTGGGTGGGCACAGGAGCATTTTGGACCGGTGGACAAAGAGCGGATGAGTTGGTCGCCAAGCTGGCCGGATGGAACCAAAGACCTGCTGGCGCATCAATCTCGGATGTATTCGTATTGGTGCAACGGTTACGAACGATTTTATTTTGACGCCGACACCAAACAGATCAACGAACTGCTCGATATGTTTTCCAAACTGCATATGCTGGATCATGAGGTCTGGATCGAACAAGGCCGACAAACCACACACTCATTTAATCAAACACCAGTCAAATATAACGCTTTCTTCTATATTTCCGGCGGATTCGGCCCCAGTTATCTCGGACTCGGCGAAAAAGAGAAAACGGGATGGATTCTGCCGACACTGAAAATCTATGTCGATGATAAAGGCGAGTTGCTTAAACAATTGAAGCTGCCGGAGAATTTGATTGTACATTCGGACATCGCCGAGTGCCCTAAAACGAAAACACAAAAACCACAGCGGAAACCGTATGTCACACGGTTTGTCCTGGAAGACGGCAGCCCGGCAGCAGGAGCGAATTTTCAAACCAAAATCACTTTATGGAAAAAGGGACAGCCGCAAGGATATGCTCTGGGAAATGTAGGGTTTCAGGGGATTTTTGAGATGTTTTTCTCGGATGAGGAAATGTTCGGGCTTAAGACGGGCTTGCTTTGGCTGACGGCTACTTATGGCAATCATTCGACGTCCCCGAAGCCGACAGACCCTAAAATCAGCATCGAATATCTGGCCGAACATGCTTTGCTGCCTGAAATGTCCTCGGAAGTAAGCCGCAAGGCGCATCAAGAAGGGACATTTACTGAAACGTTCAACGCGGCGTATGCCCACGCCAAAAAATACGTTGTCAGCCGGGCATCGGTCACTTCCTATTATGGGCGGCTGCTGTTTGAGGACGGGACTCCGGCGATTCTGGACCCAAAGGAATGGAAAGGCCGGTATCATGAGATATTTATCAGCCTGCCCTATAATGAATGCAGGCCTGACAAAGACGGATACTTCAAGGCGATCTATTCTGAAGACCAATTCAAAGAATTCAGCGAGAAAAAACCGAGTCGAAATATCTATGTTCCCCGCGTGGATGAACCCAATACCGGCACTGCCATTGCACGGTATCCGGTTGGCCTGTTGTCACCGGACAAAGCTTCGGCAGGCGTGGTCAAAATCCCTAAACCCGAACCGCCCAAGCCGGAATTGAGCGAGGCCAAACCGCTGAAAGGCCGCCCTCTGCCCAACTGGAACGGAATTAAACCGGATGGACAGCTGACTGCAGAGGGCAAACAACTTTTGGTCTGTTTCTGGGATGCCGGCCAGCGACCGTCACGAAATCTATTGCGGCAATTACAGAAGAAAACGGACATTCTGGAAGAAAAATCCATTTCTGTACTGCTAATCAGTCCGGCGAACAGTCAGGATGCAACCGCGTGGCTCAAGAAAAATAATATCGCCTACCCTGCCGGACAGATTACAGGCGATTTGCATGATATCCGTATGAAATGGAACGTTCGTGCCCTGCCGTGGTTGATTCTGACGGATACCGAGCATACGGTCATCGCCGAAGGCTTTAATATTGACGAATTGGCCCGCCTGTAACTCAATCCTGTCCGAAGTTATCTCAATTCTGCCCGTTGACGCCGAAAACCGGCCCCAACGGGCTTTTTTCTGTGAAAAACTTGTAAAGCCGGCGTTTTTTCGTATAATTCCTGCCAGTGCCCCGTGCGGGTGGACGGATGGTTTTGTTGGGATATAACTTGTTTGGAGTGAAGGTTTTACTATGAAAACGTCAGGTTTCGTCATTGCAATTGTCTGCTGTATGGTTTTGTTGACGCTCACCGGCTGCGCCGACAGTTCACAACAGGGCAAATTCACCGAAGAGGAAATGGCCATGATTCCGCTGGCTAATAAGTATAATCTTCCGGAAGCATCCGGCGGCTATACGCTGAAAATCTACACGGAAACGATTACAGTTGATGAAGTCCTGCAGTATTCCGAAAAGGCATTGCGACCATTTGCGGAAAAGACCAACCGAAAGATTTTTGAGGGCGAATCGCTGGGGTATATCCGTGAAACGATCCGCGGCAAAACCGTCGATATTCTGCTGTATGAGGAGGCCCGCAAGCAGGCACCGGAGAATATTGACGAGATGCTCGAAAAAGGCGTCGAAACCGAAACGGCCCGGTTTGTCTCCGGGTTCAACAATAATTATGCCCTTGCCGAAAAGGCCATTAAAGATATGGGCATGGACTGGAAGCGGTTTCGTGAGTATCAGAAAAAGCTGATCTTGACACAGTCATATATCTCCAGCACACTGAAAGACGAAAAACGCTTTTCCCGCAAAGAGCTGATGGATTATTACAATCGGGTCCGGGACAAGCAGTTTACGCAGATCGGTCTGATCGAATTCAGCCTGATTGATATCCAGCCGGAAAAGCTAAAGACTGAGCAGATCGCTGATGGTGAAACTAATACCACAGCGGCAAGCCGTATTGCCAAAGAAGTTATGGATAAACTGAACGCCGGTGAAGATTTCGCCGTCCTGGCTGAGACGTATTCACACACAATGACTTCCAGCGGTGGAAAATGGACGCCGCATACGATTGGTTCCGGTTCGCTGCCGAAACCTTACGATCAACTGGAAGCGGTCGCGATTCCGATGTCCCCGGGGGATATCAAGGGGCCGATTGACACTGACGGACATATCTTTATCCTGAAACTGGAACGAATTCAGCACGGCAAGATTACGCCGTTTTCCGAGGTTAAAAAGCAGATTCAGCAGCAGCTTCTGTTTGAATATCGTAATAAGCAGTACCAGGAACTGGTTGAGAAGCTGATTACGACGGCCGATGTGGTGCGGCTGGAAGATTTTGCCAAGTTCTGTACGACCGAAGCGTATAATCGCTGGGGCCAGGAACAGTCACCCGTACCCAATGAACAGTAAACAGTGAATCATTATGAAGATTATTGCACATGGGATTGATCTGGTGGATTTCGGCCGGATTGAAGAAATGCTGGCCAAGCATGAGTCTCGCTTTCTGGACCGGGTGTTTACTGCCCGCGAGCAGGCCGACGCCGAATCGGTCAAAAACCGCATCGAGAAACTGGCCGGACGCTTTGCCGCCAAAGAGGCGGTGATGAAACTGATCGGCACCGGCTGGCGGGACGGTGTGGCCTGGACGGACATTGAAACGGTCAATAATCCGCTGGGCGGGCCGGAAGTGAATATCTCCGGCAAAGTCAAAGAAATCGCCGACAAAAAAGGAATTGAGCAGATTACCCTCTCAATCACCCATACCGCCAACTTCGCCCTCGCCTCGGCGGTGGCTTTGCAAGGCTAATACAAAGGAGTTCACAATGCATTCAAACCGAAAGAATACAATTGGGATTATTGTTTTTTGTCTGCTTCTGGGAATACTTTTGGGCGGCTGCGGCCAGCCGCAAGCGGAGTATAGTCTGCGTGTGATGAGTTACAATATTCATCATGGCGAAGGGACGGACGGGAAATTGGATATGGACCGCATCGCCGAAATTATCCGGCAGGCCAATCCTGACTTGATGGGACTAAATGAAGTGGATAATCATTTTGGATCGCGCAGCCGCTTTGCTGACCAGGCTAAGCAGTTGGCCGAAAAGCTGAACATGCATTATGTGTTCGGACCGGCAATCAATACGGGCAGCCCGGATAAACCGCGTCAGTATGGAAACGCTGTCTTGAGCAACATACCAATCAGCCAGCACCAGGTCCATCCGCTAAGCGGACCGACCGGTTTAGAACCGCGGTCGTGCCTTGAAGTGCAAGTCCAGATTGGAAACAAATCCTACACCTTCATCGCTACGCATCTGGACCATACCCGCAGCGACGTCCGCGCACAGCAGGCGGGCGATCTTGTCAAGCTGCTAGGAGACTGCCCTCACCAGACAATTCTGGTAGGCGATTTTAACTGTCAGCCGCCGGGGCTAAAGCAAAGCCCGGAATGGAAACAGCGAACCCGGGCGGTCGGTCTGATTTTAGAAAAACTCAATGACGCCGCCGAAATCTCATCGAATGCTGGAGAATCAACCGGCCAACCTCAATCTCGCATTGACTACGTATTCGTCTCACCGGAGATCAAGGTGAATTCCTGCCGGTTTATTATCGATCCAGTGACAAAAGTCGCCTCTGACCATTACCCACTGATAGCTGAACTGGAGTTAAACTGAAACCTCAGAGGCAAATATTCACCGATACATATTTGCCCTCCCTTCAAGGCGATTAACGGCAACGCCTCGAAGGGTGTTTGATCTTTTGACGACGATTACGGTCATTAAGCCATTTGTGTGACAGCCGCGGCCAGTTTGTCCATCGCGTGCTGGAGGATTTCCTGCCGGTGTTTCAGGGCAGCCTTGAAATCCCTGGTTTCCGTATAAGAAATCTCCGTCCGCATCTCAGCCAGGTAGCTTTTGACGGCATCATGCAGCACCGTTATCTCATCTTCTGTAAAGTTAATCGTTTCCATGGCATCATCTCCCCATTTCCACTGCAACATTTACTTTGACTATCTATATTATACCACTTCCTTGCCTTATCGAGCCGCCCGGCTCAAAAAAACATTCCAAAATAGTTGAATTGCCTCGTAAAAGACGACTTTTCAGCGTTTTTTGTATTTTAGAGCTTACTTATTTTTCTCCGGACAAATGAGAATTGAGGTTTAATTTTGACGGGTTTTCCGCCCACTTCCAGTACGGGATAAGCAAGGAAATTGATCGGTCCGGAAGCAGGGCCTGGGTCGAGAACCAGATCGCGACCGCGACTCAGTTCGACACGGTTGGCAGGATGATGGCCAAAGTAGTAGGTCGAAAGGCTGTCGCATTTGTCTCCCTCGCTGATATCGACCGGCCACCAGTGCCCATCTGTATAGAATTCAGCCCAGCAGTGGTAGCCATCGACGCCGCCTTCATCACGAGCCGACGGAATCGCCGCACCAATGGCAAACCGGGCGGGAATTTTCACTGCACGGCACAAGGCGATAAAATACGAATGGAAATCGGTGCAGTTGCCGTTGCCCGCATCGCAGGCATAGACCGCATCCCCCTGGCCCCAGCCGGAACCGAATTTTGCGTATCTCATTCGCTCAATCACATGATCATACAGTGCCCTCGCGCGAACAAGGTCACCTTTTTTGCCCGCAACAACATCTTTGGCAATACTTTCAAAAGTTTCATTGGCCGGCACCAGTCGTTCGGGTTGCAAATACTGAAGACTTTCCAAGGCCTGGATTTCTTTATACACACCCTTTTCACGCCGCTGGACGGCATATCGCATCTTAATGACTTTCCCGCTATCTTCGGGTGTCAGTTCAAGCAGCATTACGCGGTTGCCGTATTCGGAATCACTCAACATCGTTCGAGTACCGGGAGTTTCGATGGCTTTGGTTTCGATGGTCTGGAAGTCATCACTTGTCGGCACAGGAATCCACATCTTTGCTGCTTCGCTCATTTCCGGAAGTGTCAAACGGTAAAGAAACTCAAATTCATCGTGGTCAGAAATAACACCCAGCAGTTCCGGCGGCGCATCTTTATACGGGGCACGCACCCATGTCTTGTCCCGTTTTTGCTTCCAGACGTAGAGCGGCTGACCGTTGACCTTGTGAACCGTCGTTTCGGTCACTTTCATCGAGCCGGGATCACCTTCCAGGAAGAAATCCACGTCATAAACATCGCCGTCAGTGCTGGCCAAATCCACACAGGCAAAATGGCGCCGCGGACCGAGGTTAGCCAGATATTCGGTATGGACACGAACCAGTTTTAATCGTAAATAGCCATCCTCAAAGGGAAGTTTGAAGTATCCATCGCCGGCGGCGGTCTGCTCGTCAATATGCTTTTCGATGCCGGCCTGAATATCGGCGGTAACGACATGCGGTACCGAGTTGTCTGCGGTCTGTCGGGTGTCCGTTGAGGAATCACAACCGGCCAATCCAACGCAAACCAAAAGCGCAACCGGTATTAACCTTCGCCAGTTCATAGCAACTCCTTTCGATGTGTTTTAGTTGACGATGTAACGCAAAGTGGTTTTTACCTGGGATGCTCGCCTGTAGGATGCTCACTTTTTTTGGGTTGCTCTTCGGCGGTTTTTTCGGCTTCTTCTTTTGCTTCGTCAGCATCTTCCTTGACTTCTTTGGAAGTGGGGTGTTCTCCTGAAGGGTGCTCACCTGTGGGATGATCGCCGTTTTTTCCACAACCGGTCAGCCCTATTGAAAACATTGCGGCTATCATTACCAGCAAAAAAAGTTTTCTCACTCTATTCTTCATACCGATTCTCCTTTCCTGATTATTGACAATCGTACTCCAAATAGCCGTATTCGGCGGTCTTTGACGATTTAATCGGTTTGAGATTTGTACGCTTTGCCGAACAAGATGTTTTGGAAATAAAAAGAAAATCTGTCAATTTAGCCCGGTTTTACCTGTCCTGAGCAAGCCAAACCATGAACAACCCAAACCACATCTCCTTCAGGGCGTATCTTGAAGCCTAAACAGACCTGTCCCATTTAAGTTGCTTTTTGGTCAGGGTTGGATTAGAATGCGTGCCTCGTAAACAGTGCGTTTTTTGTGCAATTATTTTGGTTTTATGGCTGAAAATCAGACATTTGATGTGATTGTGGTGGGCGGCGGGCACGCCGGGGCTGAGGCTGCGTTTGCGGCAGCAAAAGCCGGTGCGCAAACTCTACTACTGACGATCAGCCGGGAAACTATTGCCAAACTGAGCTGTAATCCCGCAATTGGTGGGCTTGCCAAGGGGCAAATCGTTCGCGAAATCGACGCCCTCGGCGGGCTGATGGGTGAAGCCATCGACGCAACCGGCATCCAGTTCCGCATGCTGAACCAGTCAAAAGGCCCTGCCGTTCGCAGCCCACGGGCACAGGCGGATAAATACCTGTATAAGGATTATGTCCGGAAACGTTTGGAAAACACCGACAATCTGACCATTGAAGAAGGCATGGCCACCGAGGTACTGACTGCAAACGACAAAGTCAGCGGCATTCGCTGCTGTGACGGGAGGATTTTTAACGCATCGCATGTGGTGCTGACAACCGGCACATTTCTTCGCGGCATCATGCACATGGGCGAAAAACAGTGGCAAGGCGGCCGGCTTGACGAACCGGCCAGTAATGGACTCTCGGAAAGTCTCAAGTCGCTCGGCCTGACTTTGGGCCGGCTCAAGACCGGCACACCCGCGCGGCTGGCCGGCGATACCATTGATTATGATAAAACGGAAATACAGCCCGGTGACGATATCCCAGTGCCATTTTCGTTTTTGAACGAGACAATTGACCGCCCCACAGTGCCCTGCTGGATAACCTGGACCAATGAGGAAATCCATCAACTGCTGCGGGACAATCTCGACCGGGCGCCGATGTACACCGGCCAGATCGAATCGACCGGGCCGCGATACTGTCCGAGTATTGAAACGAAGATCATGCGGTTCGCCGACAAAACGCGGCACCAGGTTTTTCTGGAGCCGGAAGATGAGGCGGGGACAACGGTTTATTGTAACGGTATCAGCACATCCTATCCGAAAGATGTGCAGGATGAAATGATTCGCCTGCTGCCGGGCACGGAAAACGCGCGTATCGTCCATTATGCTTACGCGATTGAATATGATTACTGTCCCGCCCAACAATTGAAGCCGTCGCTGGAAACACGGAAAGTACCGGGGCTGTTTTTGGCCGGCCAGATTAATGGTACCAGCGGTTATGAAGAAGCCGGCGGGCAGGGATTAGTCGCAGGCATTAATGCTGTTTTGACACTAAACGGACAGGAACCGCTGGTATTGGGCCGGGAGCAGGCGTATATCGGCGTTTTGATTGATGACCTGCTGACGCGGGAGATTGACGAGCCGTACCGAATGTTTACCTCGCGGGCCGAATATCGCCTGACACTGCGAAGTGATAATGCTGACCGGAGACTGACCCCGATTGGCCGCAAACTTGGATTGATTGATGAAAAACGCTGGGATCGTTATCAGCAAAAGATCGAAGATATGGAGCGGCTGGAAAAAATCCTCAAATCCACGAGTAAAGGCGACAAACGACTCTGGCAGCTGGCCAAGCAGCCGCAGGTTTCGCTGACCGATGACCTGGCAAGTGAACCGGCAATATCAAAGCTGAACCTGCGGCGAGAAGTACTGGAAGCCGTCGGAATCGACGCAACCTACGAAGGCTATACCGCCCGGCAGGAAAAACAAATCGCCGCATTCCGTAAGCTGGAAAATATTAAGCTGCCGGAGGAACTGGATTACAAGACGATCCCGCACCTGCGTAACGAAGCCAAGGAAAAACTGACTGCCTTCGCCCCGGCGACACTCGGACAGGCATCTCGTATCGGCGGTATTACCCCGGCCGATATCACTGTTTTGCAGATACATTTGAAAAAGAACAAAAGCCTTTAACCTTATTGACAGGGAGATTTTGACATGAACAAACAGAGCATTTTAAGTATCAATATGATTGCGGTTGTAGTGTTGATGGCGATTGGCTGCGGGGCAGCGGAGAAAAAAGAGAAATCCGAATGGGTTGATCTATTTAACGGCAAAAATATGGACGGCTGGACAGTCAAGATCGCCGGTCATGATGCTGGGGACAACTACAAGAATACGTACCGTGTAGAAGATGGCATTTTAAAAGTCAGCTATGACGAATACGAAAAGTTCAACGGCAAATTCGGCAACCTGTTCTACAAACAGTCATTTTCCCACTATGTGCTGCGAGTCGAATATCGATTCACGGGCAAGCAGGTTCCCGGCGGCCCCGGCTGGGCATTTCGCAACAGCGGCGTTATGGTCCACAGCCAAAGTGTCGAAAGCATGAGTAAAGATCAGAAATTCCCCGCTTCAATCGAAGTACAGACACTGGGCGGCGACGGCAAGAACAAACGCACCACCGGCAACCTGTGTACACCGGGGACCAATGTCGTTATCGACGGAAAACTGCGAACGGATCACTGCGTTACTTCAACGTCAGAAACGTATCACGGCGACCAGTGGGTTACGCTGGAAATCGAAGTCCGCGGCAATGAATCCATTAAGCACATCGTCAACGGCAAGACTGTCATGACCTATCAGCAGCCGCAATTGGATCCGCGGGACAAAGACGCCAAGAAACTTATCAAAGACGGTAAAGTCCAGTTGAGCGAAGGCTATATCGCCCTGCAGGCTGAAAGTCACCCGGTTGAATTTCGTAAGGTACAGATCAAGCTGCTGGAAGACTAAACATCTACATATAGAAAACATTTATGGACATCCCAAAAACAAAACGGATTTTTATCAGTGCGTTGGAGCACAGTGCGGAAATGCATTGTGTGAATTTGATCAAAACACTTGACGATACCACGCCGGTTTTGGACGCCCACCCGGATGAATCACTGGATGATATTCAATGGGCCGGCTTTGGCGGTGAACGTATGGCGGAACTCGGCTGTGAACTACTGGATAATACCGTCAAACGTGCCGCGATGATTTATAACGTGTTCGGCCAATTAGGCTACTATCGCAAACTGATTAAACAGGCACATCAGTTTTTTAAGCAAAATAAAGTCGATCTGGTGATTGTGTGTGACTCGCCGGCGTTTAATTTCCACATTGCCAAAGCCGCGAAGAAACACGGCATTCCCGTGCTGTTTTACGTTGCACCGCAGTTGTGGGCGTGGGCGCCGTGGCGAATCCATAAACTCAAACGCTGCTGTGATAAGCTGGCGTGTATTCTGCCGTTTGAAAAGGACTGGTTCAGCAAGCGAGGCGTCGATGCCGAGTTTGTCTCCAACCCGCTGTTTGACGAGATGGATATCAATCTGGAACAGAACTACCGATGCCATTCGGATTATGACATCAAAGCTCCGCGCATCGCGCTTCTGCCCGGCTCACGCGATGCGGAAATTCATTCGCTGTGGCCGGCGATGCTGGATACCGCGGCGGCACTGAAGAAAAAGTATCCGGGGGCGGTCTTTACCGCGTGTGCGGCGGATGCGGAAAAGCTGGATATGCTTAAATATATCGCCGCTGACTATGAAGATAACGGCGTGGAGGTCAAATATGAGACGAACAAGGTGATCGACCTGACAAAAGAGTCCGACCTGGCCTTGGTTGCAAGCGGCAGCGCGACACTGCAGGTCGCCGCGGCGGGCTGTCCGATGATTGTGATGTACCAGAGCAATAAGTGGATGTGGCATCTGGTCGGCCGGTGGCTGATTCGTATCCGGTTTTTGTCGCTGGTCAACATCCTGGCCAGTAAAGAGCAGGTGCCGGAGTTTATGCCCTATTTCACATCAATAGAGCCGATGATTGAACGGGCCGAGGCTCTGCTGAGCAATCCCGCCAAGCTGATGCAAACCAGCCAGGCCCTGATCGAGTTGGTGCGTCCACTGACCGACCGCCGGGCCTGCGAGGTCGTGGCTGATATCGTCAAAGATATGTTAGCCGAAGATTAACACAGATATTCACAGATTATTTAACCACCGAGGACGCTGAGGACACCGGAGAAATAATAAAATCTTCGTGTTCTTCACGTCCTTTGTGGTTTTACTCCATTCTTATCGCACACGTTGCGGGCGGGATGACCAGAGAACAAACAGCATCACCCCAACAATCGCCGGCCAGAGGACTGACCAAGCCATATTTATATAGCTGCTGGCAAGTGCCATTTTACCGACTGTCTCTATATCTAACAAACGAACTCGTAAAACGTTGAAGGCAATCGCTGCGGCTTTCAGGATTACGATTGAAAGCATACAAAGAATCAAAGTCATTGACACCGAAAGTCTATTTTTCATAGCTTTTGTAAATACGCTCAACCCGAAGATGACACTAAACATAATCATCATAAATACACCAATATAAACCGCGACTGATGCCACACCGGAAATATAAGCATCAACATTTAACCATGTCAGCAGTACGGCACTCCCGTTAGAGCAAAGGGATGCAATACCGGAAACCAGCATAGAAACCAGGATCCCGAAAAACATCCAGAAGGCCCGGCGACGCCAGGCCAGAGACGGGTTGACTTTGGCAAATTCCTGCCCGACTTCTCTATGGTCGCCGATGCGATGGGTTGAAATCATAAAGCCTTCTTCCTCGGTCAAACCAGACAGCATGAGGCTGTCGATCTCGTCGCGCAGGTGACTTTCGAGTTCATCCGCATTGCCGTCGGTAATATTCTGATTGCTAAGTAAACTGTTACGCCAATTTGTAATTGCGGTGTCTAACTGAAACATGGATTTGCCTCCCAAACTTGTTTGAGTGTTTCATAAACAGCGGTCCACTGCTGTTTATGCGCTTCCAAGGCCTTGCTGCCTTCTTCTTTGATGCGGTAATATTTCCTCATGCGTCCGTTTTCGGGTTTGCGGGTTTCGGACACAATCAGCTTTTGTTTTTCCAGCCGATGCAGCACCGGGTACAGCATGCCGTCGGTCCACTGCATCTGTCCGCCGGAAAGCGTGTGAACTTCTTTGATAATCGCATAGCCGTAGCTTTCGCCCCGTGACAGAATGCTCAATATTAACGGAGTCGCGGAAGCCGCGACTAAATCTTTGGGTATTGCCATTGCCTGACTCCTATACATAAAACCATTATGCATAGAATATCTATGTATAAATTAAAAAGCAAGTCTAAACTTCAAAAAAAGATGTAACTCTCTGAGATTCAGAGACTTGAGAGATTATTTTTTGCCGCAGTTTAACACAGACAATCACAAATAAAACAGCCACAGAGTGCACAGAGAATTACAAAACTCAATACACTCGGTGTGCTCTGTGGCTTAATTATTTAAAGCTGGCAAGACGCCCGCATTCCCATATTAATCCTTTTTGCTGTTGACCACTGCCCCGTACATCCAGGCAACGACGCCTGCCAGTAAGGCAACGCCCACCAATTTGGCAACGAGTGTCTCGCTAAAATGCGTCAGAGGCAGTGAATCCTTCGGCATATTGAAACCTTCCAGCATGACCACCACCGGAACCGCCATGAGGATGCCCATGAGGGCTTCGCCGGTAATCAGACCGGACGCAAACAGCAGGCCGGTCCGATTGGCATTTTCAACCCGTTCGGTATCCACGTTGCGTTTTTTGAAGTATTTGGCAATGATAAACTGAAGCAGGCCGCCGATGATAATAGGCACCGACAGTTCAAATGGCAGGTAAATCCCAATCGCCACCGCCAACACGGGCATTCGGAAGTTTGACTGTTTTTTCTGCAGCCATAAATCAGCAACAATCACAAAGACCGCCGTCACGGCTCCAATCGCAATAAACGTCCAGGGCAAATCTTTTTCAAACACACCTCTGGCAACCGCCGCCATCAGGCCCGCCTGCGGAGCGGCCAGCGCCCCTTCCTGGGCAGATGAATGTCCTTCGAATCCG
>JANQGW010000040.1 GCA_028282905.1 Sedimentisphaerales bacterium
AATCCCTTGGTTAGCATGCATGAATATTCCGGGATTTTCCCTGGTACCGTAGTCAACTCCATTGAGAAGAAGAGCTCTTTTTTCTCCAATCCCTTTCAGCCCCCCACCGTTGATGATTCCCTCATAGTACTCACCGTTTGTCCTCGGGCAATCGCTAAACGTATGTCCCATGCTGGAGACAATTTGCGGGTTCGGAGATGAACTCGGCACAAAAACACCGTCAATAAAGGAATGAGGGTCATACGGCAAATATGTATTCGCAGCAGTCAGGAAAATTGTTTCTCTATAGCTGCTGCCATGTATCCATGTTTCTCCTGTCCCAGGATCAAGAACACGCTGCAATCTGCCGGTTCCAAAGCCATTGCCGCCGCCCACCACATCCGCAAGACTGATTTCATCTTCGCCTCGCCAAAGAAATCCCGTTTTAGAATCAAACTTACGAACAAATGCCTGTTTCTTAAGTTCGATCTCTCGCACCTGGCCGGCCGGTGTGGCTGCTTTCGCCTGACCGGCTATCAAGATATGGCTCTCTCCTTTATCACCATTCTGTCCCGGGATCAGCGATGCTTTTCCCTTGAACATATAGAGATTTGTGCTGCCGATATTATTGATCTCCAGGCCGAATTCCGTCCCCAAATCAATCACCGTCGAAGAGGGGGTCTGAACAATGAAACCCGTCGCCCTCTTTGGAACTGTCGCATAAAGCCGTCCGGAATGCAGGATCATTTTATCGGCACTTTCCAGCTCAAATTCCGTCGGACCTTCAATAATAACTTCGGCGCCGTAATCAAACTCAATTTTGACCGTTCCTTTAAGCAGCCATCGAGCCCCCTCGTTATCCCATAATCGCCCGCCAATGTCTGTCTGATGATCACTCTGCACCCATTGGGCATTGAGACTGTCTGTAATCATCGCCACTGATGAGGCCGGTGACGGAGCTAAGCTAACATAAATTAATACGAAAACCAGTGCTGCAATGGAAACAAACGCGGTATATAGAGATGACTTGTTAATAACTCGGGGCGACTTTTCCACCTTTAACATTTTAACAGGCTCCCTCTGCGGTGCTGGCTTTTCAATCTCAAGAGTAGGGGCGTTTTTTTCATAATCCGCAAATTCTTCCAGCATCCCCATCATCTTCCGAGTAGAAAAGAGAGCATTGTATTCAATCTCCCAATTAGAAGAGGCAAGGGCCTGGTGAAATTCAATCAATTCCAAATAATATCGAAAAGCACTATCGTTAGATTCCAGAATTTCATTCAGCTGCTGATATTGGGCATCTGAGATTTGGCCTTCCAAAGATAAATTAATGAGGTATCTTAGTTCAGACTTTAATTGCGGATCAATCATGCCAACCTCCCTCTCCATAAGTGGCTTTGTTCATACAGTGAAGAAGAGACTCTTGAACCCGCGCAATATTCCGATAAATGGTTTGAACGGTTTTCCCAAACCTTCCGGCCATATCTTTGACCTTAAGGTTTTCATAATATCGCAGTAATATGAGCCGTTGATCTTCTTTTCTAAGAAGTTTGAAGCACTCTTTCAAATATGTCAGTTGTTCGTTTGATTTATCCTGTCTCTTCTGGGCTGCCTCGTCTAACCTTTCAAATAAATTCCCCGAGAACTGGACCTCCTTCACCCTCTTTTTCTTTCTTCGATATTCTAATACCCGATAGTGAGCAATGGTCAAGCCCCATGCAAGAAAATCGGTGCCGATTTCAAAATCAGAAAACTTCATCCACATCACCTTGCTGGTATCCTGCATTATATCGGCCGCATCTGAGTAATTTGGCACGAGTGTCAGTATATAAGAGCTTATCTTACCCTGATGGCGAGTAAGTAAACTGACAAATTCCTGCATTTTTTCACTATCTGAACTCAATATTCCGGCACCTTAAATAAGTTGCTCTCCATTATGTAAGGACTGGTTAACGTAAATATTAACGTGAAAAATTATTTTTTCATTTTCCTATAAGATATTTTTTTAAAAAGACATAACACTGAGAAACCGAAACTGTTGTAATACACTTCTAACACCACTCGCTTGAATCTATAAAAGCAATAAAACGCTGGCTTCTTACATGACGACATACCACACCGCCTTCTATCTGTTATTGGATACATAACAACTATTTCAACCAGAAACTGAAGTACAGATACATCGCAAGGACCAGTCCCAATACACCGGCGGTTGCGATGACGTCCCACTTGTTCCAGCTATCTCGATTTTCTTTTCGCTGGGCATCGGTAGCCGTTGAATAGGTCAGGTTTTCGATCTGCGAAGCCAGCGGCGGCTTGGTCATCAGTGACACACCAACAACCACAATCACACTGCTCACCAACAACCAGCCGGAAGCATATAAAAAGTTGTAATCTCCAATAAATTGGAGCATTGAACCATCAGCGAACTTACCCGCTCCGGCCATCCCTTGAATCGTCAGTTTGGCCATGCCGGCAATGAAACCAACAGCAAGACCCGAAACAGCGCCTTTGGAGTTGATACGCTTACAAAATAATCCCAACAAGAAGACAGCAGTGATCGGCGGTGCAAGGTATCCCTGTACACTTTGGAGGTATTTGTAAAGACCGCCCTTCGCGATCATCGGCATAATTGGAATCCACATCAACCCCAACAAGACAATCACACCGGTTGCCAGACGGCCGACATGAACCAAGTGTCGTTCAGATTGACCGGGGTAGATTTTTTCATAAATATCCACGGTAAACAGTGAGGCACAGGAATTAAATAATGACGACAGCGAACTCATCAAAGCTGCCAGTAATCCACCAACCACGAGGCCTCGAAGCCCCACTGGTAATAATGATGAAACCATTGTTGGAAAGACCATGTCGCCCTTGATAACTCCCTCTTCAGTCGGTATAGAAAAACCGTCAACGCCCTTTTGATGCAAGGCATAACCAATCAGTCCAGGCACCAGGAAAATCATTACCGGCCACACTTTCAGGAAACCACCCCAAATCGCACCGCGCCGTGCATTCGTGAGGTTTTTAGACGCCAGTGTTCGCTGAACGATATACTGGTCCGTACACCAGTACCAGATACCGATCACCGGCGAGGCGATCAGAATCCCCAACCACGGAAAGTCAGGATCCGACATGGGACGCCAGAGAGCAAACTGTTCTGAATTGGATTTACATATGGTCACAAGTTCACCCCAACCACCCAATTTAGACAGGCCGAAGAAGGTAATAAACGCTGAACCGATCAGTAGGATAATGGCCTGAGCCGTATCGGTATAGAGAACCGCCCGCAGTCCTCCAAAGACGGTATAGATACCCGTTAATACAACGGTAGCGATCGCGCCAATCCAGAATGGGCCGATATAAGTACTGCCGATGGTAAAGCTCATCTCCGGCAGGAGCGTTTCAAAAACCATCGCCCCAGCGTAAACGGTAACAGAGACTTTTGTGACCACATACGCGATCAGCGAAACAACGGAAAGAATCCATCTTGCAGTTGAGTTAAAACGCTTCTCCAGAAACTCCGGCATCGTATAAACCCCGCTACGATAATAGAACGGCACAAATACCCACGCCAGCATAATCATCACCCAGGCATGGAGTTCCCAGTGGGCCATCGCCATACCGCTACTGGTCCCCTGTCCGGCCAATCCTACAATGTGCTCAGATCCGATATTAGAGGCAAACAGCGAAGCACCGACTGCAAACCAGCCAATATTTCGACCCGCCAGAAAATAATCTTCAGTGGTATTTTGTTTCCGTGAAGACCACCAGACAACTCCCACTAAAGCTGAAAAATAGACTGCAATCACAAGCCAGTCGATCCAATGCATTGTACCGTCCTTTCGGGTTAAAAATTGTTCATCACGCTTCGTATCTAAAAAAGTTTTATTATAATCTTTATGACTTCTACTGCGATCATTTATCTGTCAATATTTGTGTCACACATCAATTAATTTTCAATACAGAAACAGACTTCGCCAGCAGAGTTACACAGATCTTGCCTTTTTGGATTTCAAGATTCTTTAAAGCAGTTGGTTTGATCACATTTGGATTCTCAAATGTGTTATGCGTATTCATAGCCTCTGCTGTCAGGACACGTCCGGTAATGCTCACAGGCTTGGCGCCTTTAAGAACAAATTCAAGTTCTGCGGGAGCGTCTGGATCTAAATTGCAGATTGTGACATGAATGCTGCCGCTGCTGTCTTTGGAAGCAGACACGTTCAGAGCCGCCAGCTTGGCACCGTTCATTTCATAGCCGTTGCAAACCAGGTCGCTGGGCAGCAACTTTGCTCCCTGATGGGCCTTATACATCTCAAAGACGTGATACGTGGGAGTCAGGAGCATTTCCTTTCCCTTTGTCAAAATCATCGCCTGCAGGACATTATTGATCTGCGCGATGTTGCACATCTTAACACGGTCACAATGCTTATTGAACTCATTCAGGAAAATGCCTGCAGAAACCGCGTCACGCAGCGTATTTTGCTGATATAAAAAACCGCCTTTTGTGCCCGGTTCCTCGTCCCACCAAGTTCCCCACTCATCGACGTATAGATCAATGCGGCCGTGGGGATCATATTTGTCCAAGAGTTCTTTGTTCCGACGAATAATCTCGTCGATTTTCAGTGTATTTTCCATCAGGGCGAACCACTCTTTATCGTCGAAGTTTGTTGCGCTGCCTTTTTGGGTCCAGTTGCCGGTGCCTCGAACATAGTAATGCTGGCCATAGGCATTCATGCGTGCACCGATTTTTTTTAATATGACTTCAACCCAGTTGTAATCCATACCACCGGGGCCGCAGGCCACTTTGGCAACCCAGTTCCCTGGATAGCTGCGAACGTATGTCTGGTATTGTCTATACAGGTCCGAGTAATATTCTGGCGTCATGCTGCCGCCGCAACCCCAGTTTTCATTTCCGACACCGAAGTATTTGATTTTCCAAGGTTTCTCGCGACCGTTTTTGCGACGAAGGTTAGCCATTTCGCTGTCGCCATCAAAGGTCATGTACTCAACCCAGTCCTGCATCTCTTCGGGCGTGCCGGAACCAACATTTCCGGCAATATACGCTTCACAACCAAGCATTTCGCATAAATCCAGAAATTCATGGGTACCGAAGGCATTATCATCAGTAACCATACCCCAGTGCGTGTTGACCATTTTGGGTCGCTGATCGCGCGGACCGATGCCATCTTTCCAGTGGTACTCATCAGCAAAACAACCTCCCGGCCAGCGAAGCACGGGAATATTTAACTTTTTAAGAGCTTCAACAACATCCGTACGAATACCCCGAACATTGGGAATATCCGAGTACTCTCCAACCCAAAAACCTTCGTATACACAGCGCCCCAGATGTTCTGCAAAATGTCCATAGATCTCCGGAGCAATCGTTTCCCGACCTTGATCAGCATGAACAGTTAATTTATTAACACCTTCAGTCTTTTGAATCGTCGTTTTAGCAACAGTCCATGTGGATAAAATCATACACAAAACACCCAAAACAAGTTTCTTAGTCATATTATATTCCTTTCTGGTGTAAGAGAGACAAATGAAGTATTATTATTTCCTGACCGAAAATTTATGAATAGTTGTTGATCTATATGTTTGGCCCGGGCGAAGGACCGTAGATGGAAACTTCGGTTGATTCGGAGAATCTGGATAGTGTTGAGTCTCCAGGCAGTAGGCATAGCGGTGCTTATAAACCTTTCCCTCCTTGCCAACAAGGGTGCCATCCAGAAAATTGCCTGAATAGAATTGAATCGCTGGTTCGGTTGTGTAAATCTCCATTAATCGACCGGACTTCGGCTCATAGACTTTCGCAGCCAGAGATAATTCCTTATTCTTTTTATTTAGCACCCAGTTATGGTCATAGCCTCCACCATGCTTAAGTTGGGTTGTGACGGCGTCAATACGCTTGCCAATACCTGTCATTTGAGTAAAATCCATTGGTGTCCCCTTGACCGGACGCAGTTCGCCAGTGGGGATCAGGCCTTCATCGACAGGCGTAAAATGATCAGCGTTAATCATTAACTGATTTCCATAATTGTTGCCTATCCCCTGCCCTGCCAGGTTATAATAGTTATGGTTAGTCAGGTTGCACACGGTCGGCTTATCGGTTGTGGCTTCATAGGAAATCTTAAGTTGATCGTTATTGGTCAGAATATATTTAACCGTCACATTCAGATTGCCTGGATAGCCTTCTTGCATATCCCTGCTAAGATAATGCAGCTTCAGACCAACAGCATCGCCAGTCTTAAACGGTTCGGCATTCCAAACCACTTTATCGAAGCCTTTGAGGCCGCCGTGTAGATGGTTTTGATCGTTATTAGCAGCCAAGGTATATTCTTTGCCATCCAGAGTAAATTTCCCTTTGGCAATGCGGTTGCCGTAACGTCCTATGAGGCAGCCAAAATACGGGCTTTTTTCTTCGTAGTCCTTCAGATTATCAAATCCCAGAACAATGTCACCCAGATTACCTTCGCGGTCAGGAGTCCACAATTCAGTAACAATTCCTCCGTAATTGGTGATCTTGACAATGAGACCGTTTGCATTGGTCAACGTGTACAGGTCTACCATCTGACCATTTTGGGTTTTTCCGTATTCAGCCTTTATAACACTCATCTCTGTTAAAGCTTTCCCCGATTGCTGCGTACTCTTGCACCCCATTAGGGAAATAAACAAGCACAACAACATAACATAAACACTGTAATGAAAATAGTTCTTCCTCATGGTTTATCTCCTGTGTTTATTATGAGTCCTTTACTCTCATTTATTTTAGGCTGTTACTCAACATGTAATAAATCTCATTGGTACGAATATCTTTCTTGAAATCCTGAATCGTTGTATCTTCATCGATTCGGAGATACTCAATCCCTGCCATTTCAGCAAAATCTTCCATGTGATCCGCCGTTAATGCCATGCTAAAACCGGTATGATGGGCACCGCCGGCAAGAATCCATGCGGCCGCCCCAATCTTAAGGTCAGGCTTGGGCACCCAGACCACGCGGGCGACCGGCAGTTTCGGGAGATCGGCATCAGGACTGACAACATCAACAGCATTAACAATCATACGGAAACGATTGCCCATGTTCACTAATGATGCATTGATACCATCGCCCGGCGCCACCTTAAAGACCACACGAACAGGATCCGCTTTGCCGCCAATGCCGAGCGGATGAACTTCTAATGACGGCTTTCCGTCAGCAATAGAAGAACATACCTCCAGCATATGTGCCCCCAGAACCTTTGGTCCGGTTGGATTGAAATGATAGGTATAGTCTTCCATGAACGATGTACCGCCGTCAAGTCCAGTCGCCATGACTTTCATCGCGCGAACAAGTGCGGCAGTTTTCCAGTCGCCTTCAGCTCCAAATCCATAGCCGTCACCCATCAGTCGCTGGACGGCCAAACCTGGTAATTGCCTTATGCCGTGTAGATCTTCGAAGGTCGTAGTGAATGCCTTGAATCCCCCTTGTTCGAGAAATGCCCTCATGCCCGCTTCGATACGAGCAGATTCACGAATAGAATCCAAGTGATCATCGCTAACATTAAACTGGTATTGTTCCTGGTATTCGGACACTAGATTCCCGATCTGTGCATCAGTAACGGAATTAATCATAGTGACCAAATCACCCACCCCATAACCATTAACGGACATACCAAACTGCTTTTGCGCTTCTACCTTATCCCCTTCAGTCACGGCAACCTCACGCATATTATCACCAAATCGACAGACTTTCAACTGTCGAATTTCATTCCAGCCGGCAGCCGCACGCATCCAGACTCCCAATTGCCGCTGCACCTGATCTTCTTGCCAGTGCCCCACGACAACCTTTCGATTCTTGCGTAATCGGGAGCAGATATACCCAAATTCACGTCCCCCATGAGCGGACTGATTCAAATTCATATAGTCCATATCAATTGCATCCCAGGGGATATCACGATTAAACTGAGTATGCAAATGAACAAAGGGTTTCTGCAAAAGCGACAATCCGGCGATCCACATTTTAGCCGGACTGAACGTATGCATCCAAGTGATCAAGCCCAGACAATTCGGTGCCGTATTCGCTTCAACACAGAGTTTTGTAATTTCATCGGGTGTTGTTAAAACCGGCTTGAAAATGACTTTGCACGGGATCTCAGATGAATTATTTAAACTCTCTGCTATTTGTTGTGAATCTGCGTCAACCTGTTTCAGTGTTTGAGGACCATAAAGGTGCTGGCTGCCGGTGACAAACCATATTTCAAAATCTTTTAATGTTTCCATAAGAACATCTTTCGGTATTCATCTTTGTCCATAGTAAGCTTCTTTTCCATGTTTTCTTAAATAGTGCTTATCCAGAAGTGTTTGCGATATGGGTGGGAGTTCCGGTTTCAAAATGGCTGTTTTCAAGGCCATTTCCGCCACTTTTTCCAGTACGACGGCTGATTCCACAGCCTTGGCGGGAATAGATCCCCAAGTGAACGGTCCGTGATTGGCAACCAGAACCCCCGGAATTTCATCAGGATTAAGCGATTCAAAGGTTTCTACGATAACCTTTCCGGTGTTAAGTTCATAATCAAATTGTATCTGATCTTGAGTCATAGCAGCAGTTACCGGAATGGAACCGTAATAATAGTCGGCATGGGTGGTTCCCAAGCTGGGGATAGGCTGACACGCCTGTGCCCAAACCGTCGCATTCAGTGAGTGGGTATGGCAGATACCGCCGATATTTGGAAAGTTTCGATAGAGTTCCAGATGGGTCGCAGTATCTGATGAGGGACACAGTTCGCCTTCAATAATATTACCTTCGATGTCCAGCAGGACGATATTATCAGGTGTTAGTGTGTCATAAGAAACTCCGCTTGGTTTAATCGCAACAATGCCCTTTTCGCGATCTATACCGCTGACATTACCCCAACTGTAGATAATCAGGTTATTGCGCTTTAACTCAAGATTCGCTTCGCAGACATCAATTTTCAGATTTTCAAGCATCCGTTACTCCTGACACATTCTTTAATATCCAGCAGATCCTTCATGATATTGGCCATACTAATAGTATTTCCAGACACCCCAAATCCATCATGAAGCTGTTTGTAAAGCTCATATAATTTTGCGTAAATGGCTTGGTTTTCAAGGATTGGTCTATAAACGACATCTTTTACACCCGTCATCGCAGATTGAGCTGAGGCAAAATCATCATAACCGCCATTAATGGCTCCTGCCACGACGGATCCGGCGATAGCTGCCCCTAACGCACATGTCTGAGCCGACTGAGAAATCTTCATTTCCCGGCCAAGGATGTCGGCGTATATTTGCATGACCATCGGACTCTTCTCTGCAATACCGCCACAATTAACCACTTCTTTGATCGTTACTCCGTACTCTTCAATACGATTGATAATTTCCAAGGCTCCAAATGCGGTCGCTTCTACCAACGCACGGTAAATTTCTTCAGGCGTTGTGTGAAGTGTTTGCCCAATCAATAATCCTGTCAGTCGTTGATCGACAAGAATAGTTCGGTTTCCATTGTTCCAGTCCAAAGCAATCAGTCCGGATTGGCCGGGCTTGAGTTGCTGGGCTTTTTCTGTAAGTGATGCGTGCGATCCTGCATCTGACCCGCCGGGTTGGATATAATTGACAAGCCAGTTGAAAAGATCACCAACAGCAGACTGCCCCGCTTCGATGCCAAACGAGCCAGGCAATATTGAACCATCAACGATTCCGCAAACCCCCGGGATGTCCTGAAGGGTCATCGATATATCGGACACCATGACATCACACGTGCTCGTCCCCATCACTTTGACCATGATTCCCGGCGCCACGCCCGACCCAATCGCACCAAGATGACAATCAAAAGCCCCCATGGCTATCGGAATCCCTGCTTTGAGACCTAACATGGAAGCCCACTTCTCTGAAAGATCACCCGCTGATTCACCCACTGTATACGTCTTTTCAGGTAACGTATCACGGAGTAGCCCCAGTATAGGGTCCAGTTTCATAAGGAAATCCTTGTCAGGATATCCACCCCAAGCGTCATTGAAGAAAGCCTTATGGCCTGCTGCACAGCGACACCGTTTGATTTTGTCGGGATGATCAGTAGCTGTCAAAACCCCGGTAATCCAGTCAACATGCTCAACCCATGTATAGGCAGCGTCATAAATCACCGGATCGGTCCGCAGACAATGCAAAATCTTGCTGAAAAACCATTCCGACGAATAGGTTCCACCGCACTTGGCTAAATACTCAGGATGCTCCTTTTGGGCTAATTCTGTAATCTCAGCAGCCTCTGCATAACTGGTGTGATCTTTCCAGAGCCAGACATAAGCGTTCAGGTTGTCCTTAAATTCCTCAAGCAGTGCCAAGGGCACTCCATCGTGATTAACCGGAATGGGTGTTGAGCCAGTTGTGTCCACTCCAATACCAATAACCTGGGCCGCTTCGAAAGATGAATTGCTTTTTTTTGCTTGTTCAATCGCCTCTATAATCGTGACTTCAAGCCCTTTCAAGTAGTCAGACGGATTCTGACGAGCCACATTATGATCCGCCGAGTCCAACAAGATACCTGCCTGGCCACTTTCATATTCATACACTGCCGTGCCAATCTCGCTCCCATCGGAAACGTCAACCACCAGGCATCGAACAGAGTTGGTTCCATAATCTAAACCAATTGTATAAGGCATTATTTTCTCCTGATCTTTTATCAATATGCCATTTTTTTAAATTTTACCTGAAAAAAGGTACAGATTAAGACCATTTTGCGTTAAAATATAACCGATATGCGTTCAGAGGATATTGATATGAAAAAAATCATGATTATTATTGATACATCCAGGGCCTCTGGGAGAAAATTTCTTTCTGGAGCCGAAAAGTATATCTCAACCTTGACAGACTGGGAAGTATACATACAGGCCCCAGATTACCTGAAGTCAAAATGCCCTGATTATAATCTTGGCTTTCCAATTGAAACACTCGATGGTATGCTGATTAGAGACGCCGTCAATACGGTGCGTATTCTGAATACCAATATTCCCAAGGTAATCAATGATACCCAGCGAGAATTAATCTCAGGTACTTCTACGATAATTACCAATTCTATGGAAATCGGAGAACTTGCGGCGGAGTATTTTCTGAATTTGGGATTTAAGCATTTCGCGTTCTACGGCTTTGAGGATTTTGCATGGTCTCAGAAACGTTATGATGGCTTCAAGGACATTTTAACAAAAAGTGAAATAGAAGATGTTTATAAATTCGAGAATCAACATCGAAAGGACCATCTGAGTATAACAGAACGCTGGAAGATATCGGAATGGCTCAAACAACTTCCGCGTCCTCTATGTGTTTTTGCCTGTAATGATGACGGGGCAATTTCCGTCCTCGAAGCCTGTAAGATCGCAAATATAAATGTCCCTGAAGAAGTGGCGGTTTTGGGAGTGGACAATGATGAATTAATGTGCAATCTTTCATCTCCCTCCTTATCCAGTATTGAACTTGACTTTGAAGATGCCGGATTTGTTGCAGCTCGGCATCTGAACGAGTTAATTCAGCATAAAAGCAGCCATGAAATTATCCGTGTATCACCCATTGAGATCATCAAAAGACGATCAACGGATATCCTGGCAATAACGGATGAAGATATTGCTGCGGCTCTGATTTACATCCGAAATCATTTTCATCAGCCAATTCAGGTGATCGATGTTGTAGAGGCCACAAACTTGTCTCGAAGAGAACTGGAAAAGCGATTCAAAAGAATTCTCAAACGAACAATCAAGAATGAAATTGAACGTTTAAGAATTGAATTGATGAAGAAAAAACTCTTAAACAGCAACCAGTCCATCTATCAAATTGCAAATGAACTCGAGTTTACCGATCCCGAACATTTTTCGCGATACTTCAGGAACGCAGTGGGTCTGTCCCCGCTTGAATTCAAAAGAAAAAGATGTCTATAAAAATACCGGATCTTCCGGATAATTCATATATCTGCCCTCGGCTGAACACCTTAAATTCATCTACCACCAAATCTGTCGACCGTCTTCTATTGTAAATATACGAGCCTTATTTTTTGTTTCTTCTTTAGTGATCCAATACAATGTGTTTTCATTAACAGGAGCGTCAATGGCACCTTCTTCATTAAGCACAAAGCACTGTTTCACCTGCCATTGATTATTCTTCCATTCATAGAGAAAGTAGGTGCCTTCTTTAAGCATGTATTTTTTAGCCTTCCCTGTATCAACATTTTTGATTTTTGGAGTAATGGAATCAAACCGGTGTTTTTTTGTTTTCCCTGATGAACCATCCAGAAAAACAACTTTTTTATTTGTATCGAGGATAAATGGATGCGACACGGGAACCAACTCCTTGTCGACATAAGCGGCCGCAATATAACAAATATCCAGCCCCATGTCGGTAAAAACAGCCTGCTTATCTTTTACTTCAGCCCAGTGTATTGCCCTCCAATCCCCACCATTGAACACACATATATAAATGTAATCTTGTTTGCCGACCTCGCTAAAGTCAGGCTCAATAACAGCATCACCAACTTCGTGGTATTCTGAAGTAACATCTGTATAGGAGTTGGATGCAAGCCATCGAGGGATACTTTCCTTGTCCTCTTTTACACGATATATTAGGTTATTGCGGTTATGTGAATAATTTTTCCTGTAAATCTTGGCAGCATGATAATTCCCGGCATTCACAGCCTTTCCGTTTTTATCCAGCATGACCTCCCAGGCATGGTTATTATCGCTTTTCGGCCAGTAAGGTGTATAATCCTTAGCCATGGGCAAGGCAAATGCACTGTTAAGGAATCCTGCCAGATTAGACATGTCTTCACATCGCCCTTTGCCAGAGTTTATCATTTCAGAGAATGATTGATCTGTTGGGTGCAGGTAGTACAAAGTTGAAAATTGAATCATTTTATCCATCTCTTTTCGAAGATACTTCTGAACTTTTAATAAATCATCCGGATTCGGAAACAAGTCTTTTAAATTTGGAAATAACTCCTGACACCGCTTCCGCCATGTTTCATCCAGCGGCTCATTGGTTGCCCGGTAAGGCAGCACTCTTTCACAAAAGATATCAAACGGCATATCCCCGGTCCAGAGGCTGTTTTTCCAACTTTCGAATGCCTGATCAATGTTGGTTTTCAAGAAATCTGCTGTGATAATTTCAATATCATACATTGTCTCCAAAGGCCTATAGGAAATCTCGCCATGCTCTTTCTCAAGCTTGTCGAAAGCCGCGCTGGCTTCATTAAGATCCTTATAATCCAATGCCTCAAAATCAATAACATCGCCCTCCGAATTTTTCCAGCCTAAATTCGTATAACACTTTCCCGGCATATTCCGGATCAGAAAACAAGCCGCTTCATACTTTTGAGGGTCTTTATCTTTGTAATGGTGCAGCACTTTTTCCAATTCGCCTCGGTTATCTTTGGCTTTTTCTAACGCTTCTTCAAGAAATGAGTTGTTCTGATAATCCTTACTTAAATTATCAGATTGGCAGCCATTTCCTGTTACTAACGCAAATGACAGCCCTAAAATAACTGCTGAATGAATAATAAACGCATTTTTCTTTTTCATTCTTATTCTCCTGATTTGAACTCATTCTTGCCGGTTCAGCGTTAAGTGTTTACCACTCAAATGTCGTTTCTTGCCCCTGAAGTCGCCATTGAATTGGGAGGCGAGTCTCCATCCAGTCAAGCGGCTCGCCGACTTCCTGAGGTTTGGCCGCAGCGGCAAGCGCAACACTAAATTCCTTTTCCTGCTCGGAATTGATTGATTCGCGTCGTACCGAAATAAACAACGCCGTTCCACTGCGTGCTACCAAGTCTAACCACTGGCGATTCTTCTCCCACGGCTGGTTAGAATCTCCTGCCTCACAGACACAATCAGCATCGGCAACAAAAAATGTTCCATGCTGGGGTGCCCGAAAGGCCAGGGCATTGATGCCCATCTTACGAGTTCTTTCCCAACTGTAAGCGCTTGTATCGTCGCCAATTCGGCTGATTTCGTATATCCCCGCAGCGAGATGGCCAATCGTATTGCACCCGATAATAACAACCTCGTCACCGGCCGCCTCGCGAATAGACTGATAGTGTTCTCGAATTGCTACAGCAGTTGTCATAGATCTATCCGCCAATGACCAACCATCATTTGTAATCTGATCTCCCATCTCACGGCCCCATCGCCCGAAAATCTCAACGGTGGAAAAGTCATCCTTGATTAATTCATAACCCCACTGACGTATACACTTGACCTGATCTGCGACATGCTTGCGTACGCCTGCGACCGTGGGATCAAGGATGTTGCCGTCTCGCTGCAAACGCCATTCCTTGGGTGCATGACCAGGTGCCTGCAGCATACGTGTCCAGAGTCCCGGACGTGCGCCCGCACCTCGGATTTCATCCGCAAGAGTCTTCATCGAGGGAAACTTGTGACGATTAGGCTGGATCCATATACCTAGCCCACCTTGCCATCCATCGTCGACAACGGCATAGGGCCTGTTCTTTTTGTCAGGGGAAATACGTGAAATGAATTTCGCATCTTCGATAAACCTTTCGGCGGTGATGTTATGGCCAGTGTAGTACCAGTTGTTAAAGCCATAGACAGGATATGATGGTATCCGCGGCTTGGGGCACATTTGTCTGCAAAAACTCTGAGCCGCTTTGAAGGCTGACTCGTTCGCCTTTCCTTGGCGACAGACAACATTACACACATCCAGAATCTTTTCTCCGAGCATTACGCCAACCCCACCGCTCCTGACATCAGCCCACAAATCGATGGATTTGTTGGATGCTTTCCAGGAGCACATAGCGCCCGGTCCGGTCATAACACCGTAGCAATCAGTGCGTTGTTTGTTGTGATACAGAAAATACCACGGCATTATTCTGTCGGAATCAAGCGATTTCCATTCCAGACCGCCGTAGCCGCGTTCCCATGCATCGCACATAACTTTGGCTGATGGATCGAAAGAGACGTCCCATTGAAAGTGAAGTCGTTTCACTGCCGATTTCGGAGCCGACAAACGAACCTCAAGACGGTTTCCGTTTACGACGGTATCAACGGACAGATCAGCATATGTCCACTTTCCAGAGTTCTGTTTGACCAGGTCATATTGTCCATCCTCCAGCACTGCCGTGACGGAGTCAGGTATGCGTACAAGAGTTTGCATCTGTTGCTCCCTATGTTTTCCCACAGGCTCAAGCAGCATGACAAAGCCGCCGCGATCAGCCATCGTCACCTGCATCAAATCGCCTTTTTTCAGCTCTATCTTTTCTATGGTTGATTCAAGACCGACTTCTCGATCCTTAAAGCACGTCGCTGTATACGTTACACCTTTCTCCAGAAAATCGAATGAAAGGCTGGTCATCTTTCGCTTGCTTGCAAGTCCCCCAACGAACCACTTTTTTCCTTTTCGGCGAGCAATCACCGTGTGTGATCTCGGATAGCCGTCAATGAACTTCGTTTCATCCCAGGCGACGGGAACCTGTTTCAAAAACTCCTTCGATGGATGCCTCAGGTAATCTTTATGAAGATCGGCGAAGATCAAGAAGCCTGACTCAAAAATGACGCTTGTAGCAAGCTGATACGCATCAGTCTTGTTCCCCTGACCAAACCATACGGGAGAGTAATCAACGGGACCAAGTGGATTTCGGACATACGCAATGCAGTTATCATGTTCAGCACTTGGATTTGACTCTTGCCCCTTAACCGCTTCCGTCGACAAAAGATGTGGCCATCGCCGCCGCTCACCTGTGGGGATCGCACAACCATGAAACACGATCTGGAGTTTGTATTTCGCCGCAAGTTGGCTGATGTCGTCCCGAGTCTGAATTCCCATTTGAGAATCTTCCCCTCGCGGCAGGAAATTAAAGTAATCGACTTTTACCCCTTTAAACCCCATGTCGGCATATTTCTTGAGGACTTTCTCAGCGTCCTCCCGTGTCCCCATCGTTGCTGTGTGCTGCCAGGCCATGGCAGCTCTTCCTTTTGACTCGGCATAATCTCTAAGTGTTGTAGGATCCTTGACATAACGTTCCCATCCATCGTCGATAAGGTGATATTCCCAGTCCATTTCATCTACGAAATCAATCCACCCCTTCCAGTTTTCCTTATCACCGGCAAACCAGTCCCAGCTGCTTCGTCCCGGCTTAATCCAGTCTGCTTTTTGAAGCTCAGGCTCAGTCGACGGGTTCAAGTTCTCAAAAAGTGTCTGCTCGACAATAGTCGAGAGATCATTAGAGGAGATGACTGCAACTCGCCAAGGCGATTCAAAGGGAAGCGTTGTATGGATTGGCTCTGTTTGAGCATGCGGAAATGTGAATCTTAGCAGGTTTGGTAAGTCGGTATTTCGCGTAAGGTGAGGGAGGCAGTATGTCCCATATGTTGCCGCCTGTGCGAGCAGAACCCAATGCTTCGATTCCTTTAACTCACAGAGCACTGCCAGAGACATTGCATTGTCTTTATCCATTTTGCGTAAATCGTTTTCGTATCCATACTGATTGGGATATGGTTGTCCCCAATAGTCTGGCTCACCGGCGACATTAAAGCCGCTCGCTTCTTTTGATATCTCAATATTGCCCGAACCCGGTATTACGTAACGAAACGCTATCCCGTCATCATAGACTCGAAAGACCACCTCGACTTTCTCATTGTCTTTTGCCAGAAGCACCCTTATTTCATTTGCCTTGTTGTGATATCTCGTAACTTTCCCTTGCGGGAGAGTATAAGTCTCGTCGATCCTCGTATCTTTAGCTTCGATGAACTGGAGACCCGAGGTAAAATCAGCCTTGTTGGTCGTAATACCAAGCGGACTGTTTTTGAAAATGACCGTTTCATCACTCTTAACATCATAGGCAAGAGTACCCGTTTCCTTATCGAATGATACGGTAAGCCTCACTTTTCCATTTGGTGATTTAACTTCGAACAATTGTCCGAAAACTGCTCCGCACATAAAGAAGGGGACGATGCACACCAGAAGAATTCTACATGCTTTCATCGTTGATAACTCCCCGTTTAAGCGTTCAAATAACATTATTATTTCCTTTCAATGCTAATAATCTTCAAAATTCAACTGAAATATCAAGTTGCTTAATTCTTTGGTACCGAAATTAAATCGAACCAGTACCATGTTTGCCCTGTCATCTAATGCGGTCTATTACCAGGAGATTCCAACCTAACCCCATAAACTATGCCGGGACATCGCTGTATTATGGTTTTGTTACGCCCCCTCATGGACACCCATTTCACCAACTTATTCGTCACTGAGCATATTTGACAAATTGCATTAGCAGTGTGCCCAAATAATGGCATGCCCAGCTTACAATAAGGCGTTCAGGTAAATAGCATGACCTCCGCCCGGCCCCATTTTGATCCTAACCCTGGAGGTTGAATTAACCGGAATTGTTCTTATTTTATACGACTCTTTGTTGTCCAAAAAGTGGGAATCCTCAGTATCTTCATACAAGGTGGCCATATACGACACGCCCTCCGGAAGAAAACTAAAATCAATGTCAATGCTTCGAGCGTCTCTGTTAGTCAATGAGCCGACGAACCAGTTTTCACCTGATTGCCTCGCCACGCTAATGTATTCACCGATTTGGCCATCAAGCACTCTGAAACTGTCGAACGGAAGCGACATCTTGCGAATACATGCAAACAGGTCATCTTTTATCAGGTATTCTTCTGGACAGTCCGGCAAAACCATCCATCCGGTATAAGTAACGATCAATTTGGCAACTTCCGATACAACCGTCCCCTGCAGCTTATACGGGGTCTTTGAACGATGCTGGGCTTTGTTTAAATCAAACCAGCCGTCACTGTAATCCAAAGGGCCGGCAATCATATTGACAAACGGAGAAGTAACTGCCGTTTCTGGAATACAGGGCTTCGGCCCGTCAGCCCGAGCCTGACAGAATTCTTTGGTTATCAAGTTAGGCCAGGTCCGCCTGTCACCGCTTGGAGGGATTGGATTGTCATGGAAATTAACCATAAGCTTGTACTTGGCGCACATCTCAACTACTCTTCTAGTCTGCTTAACCTTTTCTGCACTTGTTCCATTCATGAACCCGTATTTGACCCCCACGGCACCCCATTCTGAGAATTTCTTTAAAACTCTCTCAAGACCAAATTGCTTGGCTCCCACATCATTTAGGTATAAAATAATGCCCACGCCCTTCCGTTTGGCATAGGCCATATTTTCCTCTATATGAACGGCTGTTTGGGCAGTTGTGGGATCCGAACCTCTATTAAATTCAGCACCATACCAATTAGCATCCATCAGTAAATATTGAATGTTATTTTTAGATGCAAAATCAATCAGGCGTTTGTGGGAAACGGTGTCCATCTTATATGTAAAACCGTCAGTTGCAATATAGCCCAAGGTACGCCAGTCCCATAGTGTTTTACCCGGCTTAATCCAGGATGGGTCTTCGATCTTACACGGCTCATTTAAGTTGACCAATAAATTCGATTCGACCAAATCACCTGGATTTCTACCGACAATAAACGTCCTCCACGATGTTTTTAGAGGCAGACTATCTGTTGTCTCAGGCCAGTCGAGCTTGACAGTATTTTGTTTTCCAGCGTTTATTAGCTCAAAAGGCGCATAATTTACAATCTCGCCTTCAAGTATGGCCATATACGAACCGGTATCAAATTTCAACACCATCGGGCTACGAATGTGCTTTGGGGTGCTATCTAAACTGCTGACGGGGCCTACATTGTGATGTTCACCATTGTACGACCACCAGACATAATTATCAGTGAAATTCAGTTCTGTTCGCTCTTCTGAAAATGTCAGGGTATCAAAAGATGTCTGTTCGGGAAATCGATAGCGATACGCAAAACCATCATCATAACAACGAAAAATGACTTGATATCTCACTGAAGGCGAACTGCCGGCACGGCAATTCACGTGATACTCATTGTAATGATTTCTGACTTCTTTATATTTCCCATTAACTGTTTTCCATGTTTCATCAAAAGAAGATATTTCTATATCTTCTACAGCAGATGACTGTGATGAGTCAATCCCATTTACGATTACCCCAAATGCTGCTGTTGACAATAAGGTATGGCCATTAAAGACTTGTGAGAACTGAATCTGCCCGTTTTCATTATTAAGCAGCAGCTGCACATGGCCATTAGGTGATACCATCGTCATCTCAGGCTCTCGTGTGGGTTTGATCGGTGCTTCCGATTGTCCATTGACCGTATTACCAAGGGGTAACTGCCGGGCTTTGGTCGACCGAGTCTCATCATCGGGATTCGATTTTCCCTTCAGGAGTTTCTGTAAGACATTACTGGTTACAGTAAAGGCCGTACCGTGCCTTGTACCTTCAGGAAAATGAAGCGTGCTTGAAATATCTTCCCAATCTCGAAAATCCTTAGTCCTCATCACGCCGTACTTGCCATCTCCATACGCATCGAAATATACGTACCAGTACTCACCCACCTGCAGACAGGAAGGTCCTTCTACCCAAAGACCTTCGGGACTGAACGGCTTAGAAGCCTTGCTCCAGGGACCAGTAACTTTCTTACTAGCAGCAACGCGAAGATTCTTCGCAGGAGGATGCCGAGTCTCGTCCTTTAAGATCATTACATAGTGATCTCTGTGACGAATAATCGTCGAGTCAATAACATTAAAACCCGGTTCATAAAAAAGGCGCGTCGGTGTATAGGTCTTGAAATCCTTGGTTGTGGTGCAGTACATCCGGTGATTCCAGTCCCCATCTCCAGTTTTTTCAGTCACTCCAAAATGGCCTCTGATAGTGGTCGCCCAGTAAATAACATACTGTTCTCCATCAGGATCCCAGGTGATTTCCGGAGCCCAGCAATTCAGAGACTTGGACTCATGCTGCATAACCGGAACAAACTGCTGCTCCGACCACTCCATAAGATCTCGGGAGTGTGCCACACCGATCCCCTGATCGGTCCAACTCGTCGTCCAGACCATATGAAACAGGCCGTCCGGCCCCTGAATGACACAGGGATCTCGCATAAGTTTACCACCAATCTTTGGTTTTAGATAAGACTGATCGTTGTTAAGATTTGTCCAGGTTAAACCGTCCTCACTGTAAGCCAGGTGAAGGCCATCCTCACCGTTTCCTCTAAAAGAAGAGAACAGATAGACCTGATCATTATCTTTCAGCGTCTCTAAGGCCTTGGTGCTGACAATCCGTAACCCAAATAATCCGCCGGCGGTTTCACCTTCATGCGACTGAAAGCGAATGGTGACCTTATCTTTTCCCTGAGTTGACTCGACAGGCAAGTTATAATTCACCACACAAAATTCATCAGGTTTATTACCATTAAGTACCTGAGTAGCGACTTTTGTACCGTCAACGAGAATATCAAATCCCCTGTTACCCGCATCACTGCCCCAGTAGGTGGCTTGCATTGTAACCGGTTCGTTCCGAAGAACCTTCATATCAAAGGAAAACCACCCATTCCGGGCATGACGCCACTTTCGGCCCTTAAAAGTACCCGCTGAAGTATGCTTCCCCTGCATATTATGATCGCGTTCAGGCTGCATTTCGCCCGGCTGCACAAAATCAACGGTCATGTCTTGCAGCTTTTTTTGTTCTTCCAGAGCCTGACGACGAGTCTTTTCCTCCTGTTTCCAACTCCGTGGGGTATACATGTCCCAATAAATACTGTAGCGTCGGTCGTGCATGCGGTAGAAAGGAATCAGAGTAACATTGCGAGGATGCCCCGTGTCAACCATTTTAAAGGTGTTACATTTATTCTGAACCGGCTTGATCCACTGCGACGGATCGCGATCATCGGCGATTAACACTGGAACAAAGTCGGTATCAGATGCCCTTGAATCATCGACCTCACCGAGATCCCCTGCCAACACCAGGGGCCCGTACATGATTGCCACACGGTTTTTATTGTCCGGCATCGTTTCAAGCCGCAGATCCATGGGGATCCGAATGGTCAATCGGTCACCGGCCCGCCAGATCCTCTTGATTTCTCCCAGTTGTCCCGGTTCGACATCTGTCCTCTGTTCTTTTCCATTGATTGAAAGTAACACACCCTGCCGGGCCCAATAGGGGCAGCGGTACTGAACAGCAAGTTCAGTAGGCTTCCGACAGGTAAATATGAGCGTGGTACTGTCTGTATCAGGAAAACTTGTTTCCTGGCGAATTGTGAGCCCCCTGTTCTTCCAATTCAGTTCTGAGGCAATAAATAGGTTGACATAAAGACTGTCATCGCTATGAAAATAGATACTGTCACCATATTTTGCATGATTCTCCATCCCCGTACCCACACAGCAGGTAAAACCAAAAGGATCCTGATAGTGTTTGTGCCCGCCCATTTCAAGGGTGAGATTGTAGATTACCCTACCGTCGACCGGATGCTGGGTAGCAAATATATGGTTAAATAATGCCCGCTCATAGAAGTCACCGGCAGAAGCAACCTGTCCCCATTGAATGAGATGCCGCGTCAACTTAAGCATATTGTAGACATTACAGGTTTCCGTCGTGTGCGTGCCCAGGCGGTCGTTAAGCGTATCAGGCGGGCCAAAGTGTTCATCAATACAGTGACCGCCAGTTACGTAGGAATGATGATTCACGACACAATCCCAAAAGAACTCGGCAGTCTTGCGATTCAAATCATTACCGGTCAGTTCGTAGAGGCGGGCAAGTCCAACCAGCTTGGGAACTTGGGTATTAGCGTGTTTTCCGGGCAGACAGTCAATACCTTTTGATAAGGGATCAAGGATGGCCTTGTGATGAAACTTATGCGCCAGCATCAGATACTGTTCATCTCCGGTATCATTATATAGATCTGCTAAGGATTCATTCATGCCCCCATATTCACAGGCCAGAATACGCTGCATCTGGTCGTCACTTAGATGCCCAATAACCGTCTCCAACCAGATTGCAAACTCTTCTGCCACAGACAAAGCTTCTTGGTTTCCGCAGAGTCTATACGCATCCCGAAGACCATTATAAATCTTATGCTGCGTATAAAATGGCACCCAAAGACCATTCAAATCGAATCCTTGGGAGCGAATATCCCCTTGAGCAATTTCCGCTGAAAAGATTTTCTTCCCATTCTTGAACGCACCGATATAACCATCACCGTCCGCGTCCTGACAGAGTGCGAGTTCATTCACGACATAATCCACTCGCTTTTTGAATTCATTATCACCGGTGGATGCATACATCAAGGCACAGCCACTCAGATAGTGACCGAGGCTATGACCGGCAATCGCCTGGCTCTCCCAACCTCCGTATACCTTGGCCTTGGGCCTGAGCCCTGCTTCCTTGCGAAACCAGGCGAGCAGTCGATCCGGTTCGTATTTGAGCAGCACCTTGCTGTGCAAGTCCTGAGCATCCTTAAACGGGCCTTCAAGAAGGCGCACATCTTTAAGATGAAATGGACGGAGTTTCATGTCCGCTGTCTCCTTTTCGGATTTTGAGGACAAGACGTCCTTATAGAGCAGCCCGTCGAGTTTTGGAGCGGATTTGATTGCAGATTGATCCGCATCAATCTGGCCAGCCCCCCAGAGACATGGATATAATACAAGAAGCAGAACTAAGATTACTTTCCGTTGGACATAACCTAATTTCATATCAGTACTCCTGAAATAAGTATCTTGTGCATAAACGCCTAACGAGACAGCCCATCTGATGACCTTAATCGCTACAAATGAAAAAGATCTCAACGAAGTTAATAATATCTTAAAAGCTCTACATTTACAGACCATTTTGCGTTGCAATATAACCAAAATGCGTTCAGGAATATTGTTTATGAAAATACCTGAATATCATCAAAGCAATCAGAGATTGCACATGGTAAGAATGAGAATAAATGGAATATTGGATTTGAGGCCTATTTGATTCCAACCATAGTATTGTAAAAAACAACAGCATAAACAACGCATAATACAAAACTCTGAATCAAATTAACCGTGAAATGAGGGTAATACTCTTAAATGACGTATAGCAGGCAAATGCGGATTACGTTAAGTCCTGCAATGAAATGGAAATAGGTTTTGATTCCAACAGGCGGTTTAATGGTTCGGATTATTTGTAATATAGTAGCAGGGATTTATTGCTATCACTTAGAATAAATCCCTGCATTTTTATTATCGGCAGAAGAAAGATGTTACATCCTTCAGAACAGCTTGCCTGCGTGCAGGTTCTGAATAGATATAGTAAGAAGCACTTTCATAGCCATCAAGATTACGTAATTCTATTAATGATTTTCGCTGAGTTGGCGTAATCGTCTGATTCACTTGGGCAAAGGCGATGGCATAATACCAGGACATTTCGCCGTCTAATTGGCCGTATCGGCGACCAAGAGACGATATTTTCTCCCTGTCCGGACTTTTACCAACCAGCAATTTCCGCAATTCCTGAGAAATGGCTTTCCGAGTTGCAATTGTCTGTGTTAATAATTTGCGTTGCTTATTGGGGATTTCCAGAACAACTGACCTTTGCTGTGGCGTTAGCACATCATTCAGGAAAGCTCTGCCGCTGTCACCTGTCACTGAAGTGCTGATATCATAATCTCGCTTACCCATTGCAGGCATATCTTTCATATAGAATCCACCAAAGTAGGTTCCGTGCCGTTCCGGACAGAAATAAGTGTCAGCCTGAATTGACCCTGCGGTCCAGCTGAAAAACTCGCTTGCATAGGTCATATAAGCGACATTATATAGTTTTGATTTACCTCGTCCAATACCCTTGAGCTTCCCCCGCTCATCAATATCCGGCCATGTATTAAAATCACCAAATTTCATCTTTGCAAAATATGCTTTCTGTTCCGGTGTCAATGAATGAAACACCTTTGCCATCGCTTCAGCCCGTTCAAGGCTGAGTTCTACATCGAATTCAAAAAGATCCCCTACATATTGAATCACGGCCTCTTTGCTAAGACCTCTGCTGCCTGCGGGCACTTGATTATCTCTTTGCATATGAAACGCTTTGATGAGCGGCAACCGCATCATAGCCAATTCTTCCAGTTTTGGAGCTTGCTTTTCAGCTAAGTCCAGAAAAATCTGTTTTTGATTATCATTGAGAACATGCATCACATTTCCAGCAACTCGATTCAAAAACATTGGATTATGCCCCTTTTGTGCCACATCAATATCACGCATATATTGAAAACCAAAGAAATCACACACTTTACCGGGAGGAATAAATGTTGAGGCTCCAAAATCTCCCGTCAAGAAAGCGAGGCCGCTAAATGCGATTGTATGCAATTGAGCATTATCACTAACAGCCTGTTCAATAGAGTATTGATTATGCCCTTGCTGCCGGTTATCTCGATTTCGTTCATTTTGACGACGTTGCGGCCTCTCATTTTGCCTTTGAGCCGCCCTTTGGTTATGTTCAGGAGGATCGAGTTTTTTTAATATCTCCGGATTGAATCCAGCATTTCTGACAACCTCATTTAGTTGCGGTCCCCCAGGGATTCTGGCTTCCCTGAATGCTCTATGAATTGCTTTGGCATCCTTTGCTGTTAAAGTTGAAACCTGATATTCTGATAAGATAGCTTTAACTTTGTTTTTTTGTCGTTCTGTAAGCGATTGTGAACTCCGTTGCTGATTCTCCCGGCGACCGACAGGCTGGCAATAGCACATTGCCTGAATTAAACAAATACCTACGGTTAAGATCATTATTTTTTTGTGTGTTTTCATGGGAACCTCCATATCAACTTTGATCATTTTATTACTTCTATAATTATAAACCAGCTAACCAGTCCTCGGCGAGAATAATAAGGTCAGTGATGTTAACATTGCTATCTCCGGATAAATCTGCACCATTACACTGCCCGCAGTTAAACCGCAGCCAATTCTGAGCCAATATTGCTAAATCGGTTAGATTTACGATGCAATCGCCAGAGGCATCCCCTTCAATTGAGCACGCTCCAAAGAGAAAATCTATATTTTCGATGATCGGCATTTCAAAAAGAGGATCAGAATATATCCATGCTCCCGTGCAATCATAAACAGTGGAATCTGCCTGATAGTCAGGAAATAATTCATAGTATCCGGTACGAAGATCCGTGAGTGTATCATATTGGCTGGTCGACAGGCTGTTGTATACATCCACAAAATTAGTGGCATAATAGAATATATTCTGTCCATCGTATTGTCCGTATTCTCGGATTAGAGCTATAATTTCGTTTTTGTCGACGGATTCCCCCTCCATCAAAGGCCGCAAGGTTTCGGCGATTTCCTGTCGTTTCGTCACAATATCATGGAGAGCCGTTCGTTGTATGTCCAACAGGTCGGTAATTAATATCTGCTGATTACTGTCAAGCGTATCAAGAAATGCCTGACCCATATCGGCGGTTAGGTTGGTATCAATCGTAACAGGCTCAGAGGCGGTTAAAGGAGGAATATCCTTCATGTAAAAGGAACCGAAGTATGTTCCATGTCGTTCCGGACAGAAATAAGTGTCGCCATACACAGAACCTAAATACCAACTGTATAACTGCGTTGCATAAGTATTGACAAGAATCCGTGATTCCTGATCATTCAAGCCGGATAAATCCGGTCTACTGGCCGGCACCGGCCAGTCCTGAGAATCAATGACACCCCCCGGACCTGCCTGTTCAAATAAGTCATCCAAATCAGTTTTAAGCTGAACGAGATCGGCCTTTTGATCCTCTGTCATGGCTGCGATAATATCGCCCAGTACACTGGCTCGGTCATAGCTTATTTCAGCATCGATCTCATATAAATCGGCAGAGAAATCCATCACAGCACCTATATCCAAACCGATTGTACCCGTCGGAAGATCACCTTCATAAAGACGCCGGAATGCCTTTATCAAAACAAATCGTTGATAGCCATAGTCATCCACCATCGCATTTTGATCATTGGCCAATGTGACCAATTGCTGCACCTGGCTATCAGTCAGTAACCCCAAAACACTGTCTGAAACACGTCCGGCATATTCAGTATTATGCCCAAAACCATTCGGAGCAACATCACGGCAATACTGAAATCCAAAGAAATCTGACACCTTACCGGGGGGAAAGAAAGTATCCGAACACATATCGCCTGTCATGAATGCCAATCCACTAAAGGCAATGGTTTTCATCTGAGCCTCATCTGAGATTGCCTGATCAATAGAAATATTATTATCACCTCCACCATTATTACCTCGTGCTCGCACTCCTTCAACCTGCATCTGGATCGTATAAACATAACTTCTTGCCGTGATAAAAAGGGTTTTATGGTCGGCCCCGCCAAAACTGACATTGGTTGGCTCTTGAGGGGTACTGATCATTTCGATCTGATTTCCCGAAGAATCATATACTGCAATTCCATTTGCGACTGCCAGATAAATATTTCCCTGTCTATCAATCGTCATTCCGTCGCCACCGATAGGGGCAAATAGCGTTTTATTGGCCAGTGTCCCATCGACATTGATATCGTAAACATATGTCTGGCCCGAACCATGATCTGTCACATAGAGTTGGCTTCCATCGGACGTACCAATCATCCCATTAGGCCTTATCATATCATCAATAACACGGATTACATTACTACCGTCCGGTGTAATGTAATAGACATGCTCACCGTCCTGACTCAATGATACGTTATAGGCTGGGTCGGAAAAGTATATTCCATTGTCAGGCGTCACCCAAAGGTCATTAGGTTTATTGAATACGAGTCCATCATATTGATCTGCAATCACGGTGGTACTGCCAGGTAAATCAATTGAGACAACCCTTCCGTTATCGCCTTCACAAGCAATCAGATTTCCAGTGCCGTCGATAAACAGCCCATTCGCACCGCCTGTATTAGTAAGATATGTTGTAATTGAACCGTCCGGCCTCCACATATAGATAACACTTGTTTCAATATCAGAAAAATAAATATTTCCCCAATCGTCCGTGGCAGGCCCCTCGGTAAATTGATATCCACTGCCAATTTGCACGAGGATGGCATCCGGGGCTGTTACAACCCCATAACAAAATGAAACACATAATACTAATGATGCCGACAAGATGTGTTGAAATGCCTTTAAACTTTTCATGATCTTTCTCCAATAATTTGAATTATTCTATTATTTAGTTTTGCGGTGGCAATTTCATTTGTTCCACCTATAATTGTTTAAGGCATTCGAGTTCTGGACAATTATTTTTTAAAAAGGTAAAATTTTTGTCCGCAAAAGAATTCTATATGCCAATAACAAGTGGAACAGAAATAGTTTATCCTGAAAGTTTGCGCTGTTATGCTGAGAAAAGGTAAAAAAAATGACGCAAAAGCGGTTTTCGAGATTCTCGTCAGAGAAAATCAGCCAATGCTGTTGACTTATTTAAGAGCAGTTGTGCGGGATAAGACTGCCGTTGATGATCTGTTTCAGGATACGATGCTCATCGCGTGGAAAAAACTTGGCGAATATGACCACTCCCGTCCTTTTGGCCCTTGGCTGAGAGGTATTGCCGCCAGACTTGTTATGGCACACTTTCGAAAAGCAAAATCCGGACCGTTGCCACTTGAGGAACACACATTAGAATATTTCAGCCAACAAATACAGCATATCAACAGCAAGCCCGGTGATACATGGGATGACAAGATTATTGCATTGCAGCAATGTATTGAAATCTTATCTGAACAGCATCAGCAGGTAATTAAGCTCCGCTATTTCGAAGAACATCCTACTTCGCGGATTGCTGTTGTTACTAAAACCTCCCTGGAAACGATTCGAAAACGTCTTCAGAGAGCCAGATCGCATCTCCTTGATTGCCTAAAGCGTAAAAAAGTTGTCATGGAGATATCCAGATGACAGCCGACAGCCATAATCCTGAGAAGGACTTTGTTGATGAATTAACCAGTCAATGGTTTGATTCGGAGTCACTTGATTCGAAAGTAGATGAATTACCGAAAAAAACCGATGAAACATTCACAGCAGAACAGCTGAAGCGTGCCAATGAACTACGTCTGGTCCATTCTCTGCTATTACAGCTTGCTGATCGAGAGGCGGCGGCTAAAGAACATCGAGTCCAAAGGGTGATGCAGAATATCGACGATGCAAAGCAAATGCCAGAGATGTTCCGTCGAATTGCGCAGCCTTTTATTCGATATGGAATCGCAGCAATGATAATTATTGCTGCTGCAATCCTGTTTACAAAAATGCCGTCCAATACGGCGGTGGCAGCTATTGATCAAATAATCGTCGCAATCGATCAGGCGAAAGATCGGACCTACGCGTTATCTTTTGAAAGAGAAGACCGAAGACAGGATCGCCCACCGATGCCGAGAGGAAAAGACAGACGTTCAGATTTGGATGGTGCGACCCTTTATCTTCGCGGCAGCAATCAGCATGTCCTTTATCGGTCAACAGCATCCGGGAAATTCTTAATCAACGGCAGCGATGGCGTAACCAGCTGGCTGATCCGTCCGGATAAACCGTTATTGACCAGCAGTGACCCTCAGGCGTTTCCGATTCCGATCCCCGATGAATTGGCGAATATATTTTCATTGGATCTCAAATCCACCCTATTGCATATCCGGGAACATTATACGATAAAACATCTTGAAGAAGTGGTCGACGAGAAGCAATCCAACGAGATGTTGCATTATCTGGATGCAAGAAAAATTACCCGGGAATTTGAAGGGCCTAAAAACATTGAAATTTGGGCGAATGCTCAAACCGGACTATTATTAAGAATCGAATTTGCCAAAATCCATCTCCAGGATGATCCACACCCTAAAAGGCTGATAATCGACTTAATTGATCAAGAACAGCTATCAGATGACTGGTTTACACACCAGGCCCACTACCAATTGAAAAGAGAAAACTAATATATTCACATGAGCATACAGATATTAATGCCTTAGCCTCCCCTGCCAAGGAAAAAGCCGCTATTTAATAATCAACCATAATGTCACCCTTGCCTTAGGCGAATAAGGCAAAGGTGACCTGTTATTGTCGAAGGAAACATTTCTTCTACCTGCTGACTATGTATATGATTTGGCTACCTTGAGAGATCGCCTTATTGCCCCCGCCATTGACCTGATCTGCCCACACCAAAAGAGTCACAAGAAAACCAAATGACAGGATAGATGAAAACTTCATCTACATCCATTCTTGACTAATAAACCCGAAACTCCCACAAGCCGGGCTCGCCCCGCAAGATGGTGACTCGTAGATATCGGGCGTGAACCCTTTTTTCATCGATATGCGGAGAGCGGAGAACTACCTCGTCGTGTCCCCCATAGGATTTCCAGCTCTTACCGTCCAGAGAATACTCCAACTTATAGGCATGGCCTGCAGTTGGTTTCACAAAATAGGCCTCAGTGCGATTAATCTCACGGGATTCTCCGAGATCGAGCATCCACCATTTTTCCTTATCACCGGATACAGCCATCCAGCGGCTACCATTGGAAGCATCAATTGCACAAGCAGGATCAAAGCTTTCCACACGGTCAAGCGTCTTGTCCGCTATCGGCGGCACCTTGTAATCTGGCCGGATTGAGGATGCGGTTGCCTGTCCCCGAACTGCAAGATTGGGGAAGGTTCCTGATACAGGACGCAAAGCACCTACCCCTTTCTTAGTCAAGTCGATAGGCTGAATCGTTCCATCCGCATTGAAATGCATCCTATCGGCAAAAATCTGCCGGTTGGTACCGGCCCGTCCGAATTCGAGGTAAATGAAATACCATTGATCCGATCCCTTTGGGCTGAAAAAACAGCCGTGGCCCGGACCCATTACGCCTTCCTGCTTATCCGTGCGGGCAATAATATGCTCTTTCGGAGCTTCCCACGGGCCAAGTGGCGAGGTTCGGCTTATCATGTAAGCGTATCGATATTCCTCGTGTCCCCCCAGCGTATAGAGGTAATAGTAAACACCCTTGCGTTTGAATAAAAATGGTCCCTCGGAATAGTGATGTTCCGGAGTTTCAATCAGAACCGTTTCTCCCTCGGGTGCAGTGAGGTCAGGATTTAGCTTGGTGATGCGTCGACGGGAATAGACCATGTACGCCTGTCCATCATCGTCAACAAACACTTCCGCATCAATTGGACTTACTGGATCAAGGGAAACCGATTTCCAACCAGTCAACCTGTTGATCGGCATACCGTCAACATGTAGAAACGGTCCCAAGGGGGAATCAGCTACAACAGCCGTAATCTTTCCATCGAGTGTCGGAAAGGAATAGTAGCGACCATCTTTTTTGACGATCGTGCTGGGTGCCCAGTACTTCGCGTCAAAATCCGCCGGGAAACTGGAACCCTCAAAACTCCAGTTCAGAAAATCTTTCGAGGTCCAGACGACCGGTATACCTGCAGTTTGCAAACCCTGTCCCCATCCATCAGTGGTAGCATAAAGGTAGAATGTACCGTCAATTTCTGAAATGCTCGGATCAGCAACTAGATCAGGAATCAATGCATTTCCAAATGGATTAGAAGGATATTCGGTAGTTTTCGTAATATTACTTAGCTTCGAATCATAAATAAAATTGTCAAATTTCACACTGCCGCTTCCGGCGGCCATGAGGGCCGGTCGCAGAGCTAAGAATCCTTGGAAATTATTATGATGCATTCCCGATACGTCCAAGTTGGTGAGAAGGGTCATCCACGTTTTACCGTCAGCACTGGCGAGGAAATCACAGTGATTGTTCCGATTGACGATCTTCAGGAAAAAATGATTACCGAACTGGCTCGGAATGTCTGAGGATTCGTTCTCACCGCGATAGAGTGTGATAGTGTTGCCGTCTGAGGCTAAGCCTGCAAAGGCTCTTTCCGAGTAAAACAGCACCAGGCCGCCGGTTCCTCCATTTGACACATCCACCTCGATCTGTAATTCGTAAGCATGGTCAGAGGCAGTTACAAGCAGCAGTCGCGCATCTCTCGGACTCGTCCCCTTTGCTGTCAGATAGACGCTGCCGTCGCGGAGCGAAATTCCGGCATAATCCCGCCAGCTCATCCATTGCGGACCGAGTTCCTTTTTGGAAAAATCATCAGAAAGTACCGGTCCGAGTTCAGGCTCGGATTTGAGTGGATGAGGCATCTTGGCAAGACGGGGCCAACCATCCTCAGTCCATTCTATGGGCTCAAGCAATGTCAGACGACCAAGCGGATGATGGCCGTTTTCATAAGCATGATAGACGACCCACCAGTCGTTGTCCACATCAGCAATCAAAGTGCCATGCCCCTTTGACCACCACTGTTCATCAGCACTGTAGGTATGAACAAGCGGATTGTAAGGTGAGTTTTCCCAGGGGCCATCGATGCTTCTGGAGCGAGCCGTGACCGCCATGTGACTGGTCGCAGGACCGGCGGTACCGCCCTCGGCTGAAATCATATAGAAATAGTCACCTTTTCGTACAATTTTCGGTGATTCAAGACAAAAACACTCTGTCTCCCATTCTTTGGGATACTGCCAGCCTTTGTAAATCTTTTCGGGTTTTCCGGTTACGACGAGGCCATCATCACTCAACGGAACGCGGTAGCCATCGGAAAGAAAGAGGTATCGTTTTCCGTCTTCGCCTACAGCATGCCCAGGATCAATACGCCCAACTTTAAGATCAATCGGAGCACTCCACGGCCCTAAAATATTGTCGGACCAAATGACCCAGTTCGATCCCGCATCAGGGTAGTAAATGTAATACCTGCCATTATGCTTAACCAAATCAGGAGCATAGGCTGAACCTTTGACCGAGGTCTTGGTTCTTGTAAGAGGTTGCCAATTAACGAGATCGGTGGAATGCCATATAAGAAAACCAGGTGCATAAGAGAAGGGTGAATGGGTCATATAATAATCATTACCATCTCGAATGATCGTCGGATCAGGATAATCACCACGAAGAATAGCCTGTGGATATCTTTCGGCCCACAGCAATCCCGACAGAAATATCAAGCTAAGCAAAGCACTATAAATAAGTTTTTTCATTTTACTGCGTCCCCTATTTTTTCAGTTAAATACTTATAATAACGATGTGTTTTCCTAATTGTCATATGTCATTTTCAAACCCCAATGCTTGGCTGAGCGTTCAACCGCTTGCTTGGTCAAATGAATATAACTGAGCCGGAACATCTGATTTTTACCTTTACGAAATTTCCGTTAACCACCTTAATTCGGCTAACATCGCGGTTATATCTATTATTTTGACTAATCGCTTCTGATCAGAAAGACGGTTAATTATAAAATACTGTTTGATATCAGGCTTCCAGTTTCTCGTGGATTGGAAGTCTCGAACTTTGACATTTGCAATATCTAAATAACCGTCGATCAGAAGTCCACACTTGTTTCTTTCTACATATAAGTCTGATTCAACAATGATGATCATATCTGCCTGAGATTTTGTCGGAGTTTTATGATCCCCAAATCTTAATTGAAGATCAATGACCGGCATACTCTCTCCTCCCCATTCAATAAATCCAACCACAGAAGGGATTGGATTGTCGACAGACCGGAGACAGGACTGGTACCCCACTTTCGTGCCTTTGATTGTATTCGTATCCAGCGCATACAATTCATCTGTTACCATAAAAACATAAAATGTATGTATATCTCCAAAAACATCCCTGTCCATATCCATGGATCCTCCTTTTTCAAACTCATTCTCATTAAAACACCAATATTTCTCCACTTGATTATGTTGTCATGAAACCGGTTGCACTACTATTCATCCGATACCTATTAGGATGTAAACTTTTGACAAATTTTTTATTTTATTACCATAACGAAACCGCCATTAGATGACATCGAGATTGTTGGATTGAGCATCGCCGTTTTTTCCGTGCCTGTTTTCACAAAGGTTCTGTTCGGACCGTCGCTAATCATAGTTGCTATCGCATCTTTCGCCAGGAACGACAAGTCCAGTGTCACTTGTTTTTCTTTGCCAGTGCCGTTGATGCCGCCAATATACCATGTGTCACCGGAGCGTCGGGCTATAACTGTGAACTCGCCGGGATAGCCGTCAACCAAACGGGTTTCGTCCCAGGCAACGGGAACTTTTTGCAGGAACTCCACGACAAAATCCGGCATCATACTGGATTCATCCGGAGATAGAGCAAAGTGCTGTATGCCCGATTCAAACACTATCGACAGCGCCAGTTCGAAGACGGGCGTTGTGACCAGTTTTACTTTTCTAACACTTGAGTTGAACATGGTTGGCGTAAAGTCCATTGAGCCAATGACGTTGCGTGAGAACGGCAGGATACAGCAATGCTGCGGCTGCAGGTCAGCGTTTTTTTGTTCGAATGTGCAGTATTCCATGCCCTTGACTGATTCCATGGTCGCGAGGTTTGGATATGTTCGCTGCCAGCCGCGGGGAATGGTCGTGCCATGACAGTTAACCATAATACCGTAATCGGCAGCATCTTTGAAAATATCGAGATAGAGCTTCATCGTAGCCTGTTTGTCACCACCAAAAAAGTCAACCTTGACACCTTTGACACCCATTTTCTGAAGGATTGCAAATTCTTTGCGACGGATGTTGCGATCGTGCATTTTATCCCGTGGAGTCATTGACGCCGTATTCCAGGGTCCGTTAGAGTTGTACCATAGTATAACGTCGACGTTTTTGGCATTGGCCTTACTAACGAATTCGGCCATCTGTTCATAGCTTATCCTTTTGTCCCAGGTGCAGTCGACGAGGATGTACTGCCATTTCATCTTAGCGGCAAAGTCCAGATACATATTTGCGTATTCCAATGTCGCACTCTCATCACCGTAGCGAATCCAGTGCCAGGCAGCCTTGCCCGGCTTGATGAAGTCAGTATCCTTAAGCTTACATGGAGCAGCAACATCAGTCATCAGTGTAGAGCTGACAAGAGTATTCAGAGTATCGCCAATAATCAGCACACGCCAAGGCGATTGAAATGGTGTTGCAATCACGGGAGCGATGGGATCAACGTCGCCACGATGTTCTTCGATGTGCGGGAAGGCAATGTTATAAACGCCGCCTTTGGAGTCTTTTGCAAGTCGTGTTGCACAGTAGTTCTCGTCGACATCGCTGTCACAGATCAATACCCAAACATTGCCGACAGTCTTAAACAAAGCCGGAAAACACCACCCCTCGCTTAGCGGCGACGGCTGCCCCACGGGACCGACAACATAGTGTTCTTCATATGAGGGTTGCGTTTTGCACCAGCCGGACTTGCCTGCCGGCATCGGATGCAGCCATGAAATGGTTGTCGGATCGAAACTGAACGCTGTTTTTTCCTGTGTCACCGAGAGGGGTTTATTCAAATCACCCGGCAGCGCATACCGAAACGCGACGCCATCGTTGGAAACCTGGAAAATGATCTGCATGACGTTGCCGGCCTCATTTGTCAGCGTGAACACTCGTCGGTTAGCGGTGTAGTTGCACTGTTTTTGCTTGCCGGAGAGCATGGTGTAACGGTCGTTGACTTTCTCGATCTTTGAGTTACTTTCCAGTGTCAGATTTTCAGCAAAGGAAGTTTTATCCAGAACCAAACCCAGCCTGGAAGGCCTGATGGCGTCTTTACCGTCAAATTTAACTGAATACAGAGGCGTTCCTTTAGCATTAAGTTTAAAGGTCACACTCAGCCGACCGTCTGGGCTTGAGACTTTATTCCCCATGGCGAAGACACTGCTGAAGATTAAAAGGACAAAGAGGATTACCACAGGAAATTTACTATACTTTAACATTTAAGATACCTCCGAAATATTTTTTTAGCTTTCAAATAAACTCAACATATCTCCTGCATAGGAACACAATATGTTTTTTTTCGAGATCATCGGTTGCTGCATATGCAATAAACATGACCATTAACGATTTAGCTGAATTATTTGACCATTGACGCGGTTGATTTTACTTGCATTTCTTCCGGCAGCCAGACAGGTAAATGGCTGATCTGTTTTTTTGCATTTTCTGAAACCGGAACATTCCATGCATCAAAGAAAGGCCCAAGATTATAACCGATTGTTTTTGAAAATCGAACCATCCATTGATCGCGTTTCTCTGGATCACTTTTAGGGCGTTGGCTGTGAGACAAAGAGTGATACTCCGCAAAGACCTGTTTATATGCTTGCCAGCCGAATTCCCGCTGAAGCTGTAGATACATAACAAGTGCCAGAAATGGATCGGTTTTCCACTGGTTAAAATCCCGCCCGCTTGATACGTATTTGTCATATTTTTGTCGCTGTTTTTCCAGATCCAACTGCCCTTTTTCCGGAGAAATACCGCAAACCGTGTCATAGATGTATGTTGTAAACAGATTAACAGTGACTTCAACGGTACCGCTGAAGGTCAAGTCGTGATTTTGATGATTGTGCCCCAGTTCATGAAACAATCCCCAACTTCCCTTGAGCAGATGGTCGCGATCAACCAATTTGGCATATTGATCCGAATGTGTCATGATCGGATACCCCGAATGCATATACCCGCCGCTAATCTGCACATCCGGGACAATGCGTTCAGGGCTCGATCTATCACGGCTAATAGCTGCCAAATCCGCACACGCATCCAGAATATTATCCCAAATATCCATTAGTTTTGACGGATCATCAAGCATTCGGATATTTGCCGATGGTACGGTAATGATAATTTTATCTGTGGCCAGTTCAGCCCAGGGACCAGGAGCGTTTCGGACACTCTGCTTCCATTCGCCTAAATCAGTTTTACCATGAACATAAAACGGCGACTCAACGGCCCCGCTAATGCCAACTTTGATTGTTCCCAGCATACAGTGATTCGGCACCTCAATATAAATCAATCCACCAAAGGCATTAGCTGTGACCGTTATTGGCTTAGAAATCGCAACACTGCGCGTTACTTCCGGGCAACGTTTCCACTCGTCATTTTGCCAGATTTTATCCTCATGTGCGCCAATGCGAATATTGAGATTCTTTGCCGAAACCGATGGATCGACCTGAACAACAATAGTCTCACCTGGCGCAGCATAAAGTCCGGTACTGTGCCATCGTGGAATTGTGGTGTCAATCTCCAATGTCTTTTTCACCCGCTTGGCATCTGCGGGAACTGAACCGGGAAAAAATTCAGCCGCCGGGTGTGCAGAAAGTTTTTCTGCCTCAGTCTTTTGTATCTGTTGCATTTGTCGACTGACCAATAATCGCTCTATCACATCCTGCTCCCTTAACGGCTTCCCGGGAGAAGGAATGATTTCACCAGTCCACAGCTTTTCAGCCTGGGCAATCTTTGGCAAGAAGATCGTATCATTTTCCGGCAATGAACGGATCGCCAATGCCAGCGTTACGCTGATTTGTTTGGCATCGGATCCCGCGAAATTTGCATTCTCTTGACCAAGCAGGCGTTTAAGCGATCGTGACGCATTTAATAGGTTTTCATCAAAGGGCTTTGTTAAATAGCCTTCACCGCAGGTTCTGTGTGCCATGCCGTCCGCCCAGATCAGCCCCATCGCTGTCAGCAGTTGGTTCGCGGGAAAATCAGAACGCAGGCTTTTACCGGGGTTAAGCTGCTTCCAGCCCCATCCCAACCCGGCGATAATCATCCCCCCCCCATCAGCAACAAATGCATCAAAGCTTTTGACGTTCTTAGCCTTGACCTGTCCGGCTGAAAGAACAAGAATATCGACAGAGTTAAGATTTTCTAAGTTCACACTGCGAGCATCAATTTTTTGACCAGTAAGATAATCCGTGAGCATTTTATTTTGAAAGACACCAACCACCGGGCATTTCTTTTCTTTATTGGTCCATTGGATACAGTTCTTAAAAAATCTCAGAGTATCAACCTGCTGAAGCGTTGATGGCCCCAGGTAATCATTGTGTCCGAACGCCACGATGCGTCCTTGACCGTACCTGGCAGCAGCCACCACGGGTAGTTTTACATCCCTTTGCGCACCGGTAATCACCGCAAAGGCCTGGTCGCCGAATACACAAACCGGCCCTGGCGATCCGGCGATCCCGATTTTCTCAACATCTTGTCGTAGAAAATCAATGTCTGTATTTGAACCAATTGCCAAAGATGCGATAGCGACTAACATGATAAATATATAAATGACATTATTCTTTTTCATTAGAATATCCTATAATAAAGCCTTAGAGATTAATGCAAAACAGCAACAGTATAGCAGCATACCAAAAAGTTTGAGTTGTGTTTGACGTCATTTGAAAACAGGAACTAAAATGCAAATTTACTTATAAATTAAACAGAAGCAAAATCAATCAACATTGATATTCAAGCTGCCATTTCCCTTTCAGACGCTTAAAAACACTATTAACTCCTTATAACATTTTTAATATTTACAAAACTCACAGCCCAAAATGATTCTACTTAGGAGATGTGCATCCACAAATGTTAGGAGACAATAATATTTTTATTGAAGACGAATCTGAAACTTATTTTGCCGCCATTGGCTTGGCAATACACTCAATGCCAAGATTTAGTAGAATCACGGATGAATCGGACTCAATATACATTAAGAAACCAACAATCCCAAAACCATTTTACGTTAAAATACAACCAATATGCGTCCAGACTAGAGCCAATTGCCAAGGAGAAGATTCCACCGATCTGTCTCTTGACTCAAACTACCAACTTTTGCTGGCGCGAAACACCATCAATGAAATCATAAGTGCTTTTATTGAAATGAAATAAATACTCATTCCAAGGTGCCTGCGAATACTTGACAATCACATGAGACATCGATAATGGCCATGATTTTTAACACAATCTCGAATTCCAATCGGACGCATTTTGGTTATATTACAACGCAAAATGGCCTTTATGTGTAGAGTTTAAAAAGTATAATTCGCACAGTTAGAAGATTTGCATTTACTGGAAATCCGGCCAGACGCCATATGCAATTGGATTTAGGCACGTTATATGGGAAATCAATAGAAGGCTGGTAATTACGATAGCCGGATTCTTGTCTCAGTGATACTGCAGGTTGCGGGTGATTGTTCTGCAGAAATTGTTACAAAGGAGGTCAGACGAGAATAAAAAGAAACTGAAGATCGGCAGCTGTTCATGATTAATCACTCGAGTTTTTCACGACCCCCTTAGTTTCCTCTACTTAAGACGTTTATAAAAATGTGAAAGTTAACTGCGCAGCTTATCAGCAAAATTCTGTGCTCAAATGTTGTAGTTTCTGTAGAGAAAGACTCTATGGCAAGCAAAAATGAAGCTATTAATCAGAAACGCTTGATGAATATTGGTTCACCTTTCATCGCAAATTCGCAAGTGGCAAAAATAACACAGCCAGCTAAGCATTCGTATCACAACTCAACAAACAGTCCCCAAACAACTGTCATCCATGGTATTTTGCCTGCCCATGTGCAGTTTTATATCAACCTGATACAATTCTTATCAAACGCCTTCCACATCATACGCATAAACAGTTTAAAACTTATAATTAGAATGGATTTAAGTTTACTTTCAATTATTAGGATGTTTTTTGCGACTTCAACTCCTCTGTCAATATTTAATCTGCCGCTAAAATTCGGCTAGATAGTTCTGTATATGTACTCTCTAACAGTAGATATACAGAACAACTCAACAGTTATTAAAATCTTATTTCACTATACTTTTTAAAAGGAGAATTAGTATATGTATAAAATAATGATAGATAGTAAAAGTAATGTACTGTTCGTATTATTAAACGTGATAGTCTTTTCAACTCTGGCATTTTCAGCTGCCCCTTCGACATTAACCCAGTCCGTCACCTATAACAGCGAAACGATCACACTGCAAATGACAA
>JANQGW010000184.1 GCA_028282905.1 Sedimentisphaerales bacterium
ATTCGCCGCACGGAGCCTATGCGCACCTGTACATTAACGGCCTGTACTGGGGCATGTACTATATCCATGAGCGTCCGGACCATGCTTGGGCCGCCGAAGTCTTTGGCGGCAATAAAGAAGAATACGACGTAGTCAAACACAGCCAATATATCGTGGTCAACGACGCCTTTGGCGGGATTGGGGCTACCAACAGCTATAATGGGATGCTCGCGGCGGCAGATGCTGTTCAGAGTGAGCCGACGAATTTGGCGACATGGCAGACACTTTCCCAGCAACTCAATGTTGAAAATTTGATCACCTATCTGCTGGCCCACTGGTTTGCCGGCAATCAGGACTGGCCGCATAAGAACTGGTACGCCACCTGTCGTCTCAACGGTCAGTGGTACTATCACAACTGGGATGCAGAAAAAACATTCAAAGGCACCGACAACATCGGCCAAAGCCCCAGTGATATCCACGGTAAACTCAAAAATAACCCTGATTACCAAATGAAGTGGGCCGACCTGATTTACAAGCATTTCTATAACGGTGGCCCTCTAAGCTACCCCCGCTGCCAGAGTATTTATCAGTCCCGCATGACCGAAATTGACCGGGCTATTCGCGGCGAATCGGCCCGCTGGGGCGATAATCGCTCTTCAACACCCCGCACCCGAACTGACTGGCTGAATGTTTCACCGTTGACACAAGGGTATTTTACCACGCGAACCAATACGGTGCTCGACGGACTCAAGCCCGCCCCGATCGGCGTCGGCTTATATCCGTCCATTGACCCGCCGGGATTGAAAATCAACGGAATAAGCATGTATGGCGGCCATGTTTCAATGGGCGATTTACTGACATTGACCAATCCTACTGGCTTTGGGAGTATCTGGTACACACTGGACGGTACAGATCCGCGTGATCCGGGTGGGACCGTTAATCCCGCTGCTCTGGAATTTACCGGTACCCCCAGCCCGCTGACACACAGCCTGCGCGTCAAGGCACGCATCCAGGCCGGGACGGTCTGGAGTGCGCTGTCCGAAGCCGTCTTTGCCGCCGGTCTGGTCGCTGAGAATCTGCGTATCTCGGAAATCATGTATCATCCGCCCGATGCGCCCATCAGCGATCCGAATGCCGAATTTATCGAGTTGGTCAACATCGGCACCGAATCAATCAATCTGGCCCTGGCACAGTTCACAAACGGCGTACAGTTGGAACTGCCGTATCTTCAGTTGGCACCGGGGCAGAGAGTGGTCGTCGTTCGCGACCCGGCTGCCTTTGCAGCCCAATACGACACCACCGGTATTACGATTGTCCCGGCAACTTACACCGGCAGTCTGGACAATAGCGGTGAACGTATCGTCTTGACCGATGCACTGGGCCAGACGATTCATGACTTTAAATATGAGGACAACTGGTACGAACTGACCGACGGCATGGGATTTTCACTGACTGTGGTTGATCCCGCGGCAACCGATCCGAATCTTTGGGATACGAAAGCCGGCTGGCGATCGAGTTTATATGCCGGCGGTACGCCCGGGGCGGCCGCGGAGACCGTTCTTTCCGCCGACAGCATTGTGATTAACGAACTGCTGGCACACTCCCACGCTGCCGCTCCTGACTGGGTTGAGTTATACAACACCACCGCACAGGACATCAATATCGGCGGCTGGTTTTTAAGTGACAATGACTCGGACGATCCGAATATCATGAAATACCGGATTCTCGACGGCACGGTCATTGAAGCAGGGGACTACTATGTCTTCGTCGAAGATCGAACCTTCGGCAACCCGACTGCTCCCGGCTGCAATGTCCCGTTTGGCCTCAGTGAAGCCGGCGAAACCGTCTATCTCTATTCCGGCCAAAGCGGCCAAGTGACCGGTTACTACCAAGCGCAGCAGAAATTCGACGCCTCGGAGACCGGTGTGACCTTCGGACGCTATGAAAAAGCTGAGTTGTCCGGCGGCTATGATTTTGTGAGGCAAAACACACAAACCCAAGGCACAGCCAACAGCGGCCCGGCCATCCCGGACATCGTCATTACCGAGATTCACTACAACCCGACAAACGGCACCGATTATGAATTTGTCGAACTGTACAACCGCTCCGACTCACCGGTCACACTGATGTCTGAGGTAACCACAGAAACATCACCGGGCACTTTTGTCACGGAAATCCTCCCATGGCGGCTGGAAGGAACCGGCTTTGAGTTCCCAACGAACACAACAATCCCGGCCAACACCTATATTATCGTTGCTAAGAACCCGACGATGTACAGTTCCGCCCCATGCACGGTCTATGGTCCTTACGACGGCAAACTTGACAACGGTGGTGAAGAACTCGAACTGCAAATCCCCGGCGACCAGGAATACGGAAAGAATCGTTACTGGATTCCCATCGAAAAAATTGACTACGATGACAAAGCCCCATGGCCCACCACGCCGGACGGCCAAGGCGACAGCCTCCAAAGACAAAACAAAAACACCTACGGCCGAGACTATTCAAACTGGAGTGCTGAAAATCCAACGCCCGGAACATCATAGAGTATATTGAATTGAGCATAAATACAGATATCTAATCCACGAAAAGAGAGTCTGTCAAAATTTACGTTTCTGAATTCAGCCTTTTCTGAGGCCAGGAGGGTGGGGCTAAGGCAATTTCTTCGGAGAGAATTTTCTTGAGCATCTTCTCATATAGGGTAGAATGGGGCCTTAAATGGGATTTGAAAGGATGCAGGATAATTTTCGTCGAAAGGATTCTCTATGGAATCGCAGGCAACCGAAGAATTGGAACCTAAGGCGGAGGCAGGAGATACAGAGCAAGTCGTTCCAAAGTCCATCAGGCTGCAATCGCTGGATGCGCTGCGGGGGTTTGATATGCTCTGGATTATCGGGGGAGATCAACTGGTCCGACACGCCGCCAAATGTTTTAATAAGCCCTGGCTCAATAGTGTTGCCGGGCAGATGCACCATGTCAGTTGGGAAGGATTTCGATTTTATGACCTGATTTTCCCGATGTTTCTGTTCATTGTCGGGGTGGCGATTCCGTTTTCGCTGGCTTCTCAGCAAAGGCGGGAGATTTCCAGAAAACGCATTTATTTTCGTGTCAGCCGCCGGATGGTGATGCTGGTCTTACTGGGTGTGATCTATAATGGCGGTTTGGCCTTCGCGGGAGTTGAGAAGACGCGATTTGCCAGTGTATTAGGATTGATCGGGATCGGCTACTTTTTTGCCTGTCTGATTGTGATGCACTTTAAAACCCGGGGGCAGTTGATTTTCTGCGTGGCGATTCTGCTGGCATATTGGGCGGCTCTGTCGTGGTTTCCTGTGCCGGAATTTGGCGCCGGCCAACTGACCGCCGAAGGCTCATTCGCGTCATGGGTTGACCAGAAACTCATGCCCGGGCGGCTCCACGGGGGCACATTTGATCCGGAGGGCATTCTGCAATCGCTTTCCGGTGTCAGTCTGGCACTCCTCGGTGCGATGGCCGGCCAGTGGCTTTCCCGCCAGGATCGCAGCAAGTGGTTTAAGGCATTGGGCCTGTTTGTCGCCGGTGTGGTTTTGGTGGTGGTTGGCCTGATCTGGGGACAATTCTACCCGGTGGTTAAGAAACTCTGGACCGGATCGTTTATTCTGTTGGCAGCCGGCTGGAGTTCGCTGTTGCTGTCCGTGTTTTATCTGGTGATTGATTGTATCGGTCTGAAAAAATGGGCCATTGTGTTTACGGTTATCGGGATGAATCCCATTACGATCTATCTGGCCGCAAGAGTGATTCATTTTGGCCACACGAGTAATTTTCTGTTTGGTGGATTGATTAATTTAGCCGCAGAACCTTACCGCCCCATGCTGTACAGTGTGGGAGTTCTTCTGCTGGAATGGCTGCTGTTGTTTTTCCTGTACCGCAAAAAAGTATTTCTCAAAATATAATTTACTCTGTATCTGGTTGTTTGCTATACAAGGTAGTATAATATACATCGGTAGAATCGGAAATCACCGAGTTCTATTGATTTGAAACCGAGAATTTTGAGACCTATAGCAGGGATAACTATGAGACGAATATGTTTTCTTGCGATATTACTGGCAGGGAATCTGCTGGCAGGAGTGTCTGTCCGGCAGACCAAAGAGTCAATGATAACTTATCCTTTCGGCCCGGCCGACCCCGTTCCAGTCATCACGCGGACAAGTTTCTGGAACAGGGCTGAGAAAATCTATCCATATAGCTATTTTGACAGTTTCAGTACGGAGCCGATCTCAAAAGAATGGACGGTGATACGTCTGGAAAATCCCTATGTCGAAGTGTCGATCATGCCGGAAATTGGCGGAAAAGTCTGGGGAGCGAAGGAGAAATCGACCGGCAAAGAGTTTATCTATACCAATGACTCGGTTAAGTTCCGTGAAATTGCACTTCGCGGCCCGTGGACATCGGGCGGTATCGAATTTAATTTTGGGCTTGTCGGTCACACATGCAATACCTCAACGCCGGTGGACTATGTGATTAACAGAAACGATGACGGTAGTGTGAGTTGTTTTGTCGGCGGTACCGATCTGTGTTCACGCAGCCGGTGGACCGTGGAAATAAAAGTCCCCAAGGATAAAGCGTATTTTGAGACGAGGACGTTCTATTATAACCCCACCGAGCTGCATCAATCCTGTTACGCATGGTCAAATAGTGCGGTGAAAGTCAGTGATGATTTCGAGGTGGTCTATCCCGGCAAGAAACGGATTGGCCATGATTATTCCGAACCGCTGGTTGACTGGCCGGTTGATGAAAACGGGATTGATATATCGCGCTATAAAAATAACTATTTTGGTACACACAAGAGCTATTTCATCTTCGGTGAGATGGAGGAGTTTTTAGGATGTTATTGGCACAACGATGATTTTGGCAGCGGTCACTGGTCTCTGTATGATGATATGCCCGGTCGAAAACTCTGGCTCTGGGCGCTCTCCCGTGAGGGAGCGATGTGGGAAGACTTATTGACCGAATCGCACGGCCAATACGGCGAAATCCAGACTGGGCGATATTTTAACCAGAACGATCACGGATTTCTTGAACCGTCCGGCGGAGGTCGGTGGCGCGAGGTGTGGTTTCCTTATAAGAAAATCGGGCCGATGGCTCAGGCTTCCGAATATGCGGTTCTGAATGTTGAAAAAAAGGACGATGTTCTGAAAATCTCGATATGTGCGATCGAGCGAATTGATGAGGAACTTGTTGTTGTTTCGGATGACAGGAAACGGCTGACGAAAAAAATAAAATTAATACCGATGGAGACTTTTGAGACGGAAGTTGCCATTGAGGAGGATGGGAGGCCGTTTAAGATCACTATTGGTGATAAGCTGCGATATACGTCGGATCAAACTGCTAATGACCTGGAACGACCGATTGATTTTCATGAAATTGATACGGATACCACAGAAGGATTATTTTTGGAAGGGCTGCGTCAGGAGAAGTGGCGGGGATATGATCTTGCTATGGAAAGCTATCTGGCATGTCTGAAACAGCAGCCGAAACATGTCCGTGCGATGTGCCGCGTAGCCGAACTCTATGTCCGCAAAGGGATGCTTGCGGAGGCGCTGGGGTATGCTCAACAGGCTTTGAAAGAAGATCTGTATGATGCCGAGGCGAACTATATTTACGGCGTGATTGCTGTGCGGCTGGGCAAATACGCGGACGCAAAAGACACGCTCGGATGGGCGGCTCGTTCCATGCGGTATCGGTCGGCTGCGTACGGCCGGATTGCTGAGGTCTATATTCGCGAAAAGAACTGGGCCAAATCGCTGCTGTACTCAAACAGGTCGTTGGAATACAACGTGTACAATGTCGTTGCGCATCAGGCCAGTGCTATTGCGTTTCGCAAGAGTGGTGATAAAAGAAATGCGGAAAAGTCAATTCAAAAATTGCTTGAGATCGATCCGCTTAATCACATTGCCCGGTATGAAGCTTATTTAAAGTCGCGTAATAAAAAACTTTACAAGCGATTGATCGATACTGTTAATAACGAATACGCCGCGGAAACCTTTGTCGAAATGGGAGTTTACTATGCGGGGCTGGGGCTGGGTCAGGAGGCTGGCGAACTCTTTGAGCTTGCCGGCGAGCATCCGATAGCGGATTGCTGGCAGGGATATCTTGTCAGAAACAGCGATCCTGAGAAGGCAAGGCGGCTGGTGGCACAAGCGGCTAAACTTCCGTCTGAATTTGTGTTTCCATTTCGAGAAGAGACAATTCCGGTGCTTCAGTGGGCCGTTGAGACCTGTCCCAAAGAATGGAAAACAGCTTACTATCTGGGGCTGCTGTACTATTCGAAGGGAATGTTTGAACAGGCCCGAGAATTACTCAACGGCATTGACCAGAATGAAATGGCAACATTCTATATTGTTCGCGCCAATCTGAACGGAAAGTTTGATAAGACCCTGTCAGAGACGGATTATCAGCGTGCGACCGAGATCGACGCCGGCAACTGGCGAACCTGGCATCATCTGATAAAATACTATTTAGATTCAAAGCGGCCTGTTGAGGCTTTAACCACATCCGAGAAAGCATTAAAACAGCTTCCCGAACGGGCGGTTCTTGAACTGGATCTAATCCGGTCTTTGTGTGCCAACCGAAAATGGGCTTCGGCACTTCAACTGCTTGAGAAAACCTCAATTCTTCCTTTTGAAGGGGCAAGCGAAATTCATCGGCTTTATGTGCAGTGCCATGTATTATTGGCGGTGGAGGCAATGAACAAAGAAGCCTTTGGTGAAGCGATCCAGCATCTGGAGGCATCCCGGCAATATCCGGAAAGACTGGGCACCGGCAAGCCTTTTGACCCGGACTATCGAAAACAGGACTATCTTGAAGCTATCTGTCAGGAACAACTTGGAAATGCAGAAAAGGCGGAACTGTTAAGAAAACAGGTCATTAAATATACATCAGAAAATACTGACGACACGAGTGAAAATGCCTTTTTTGGCAAAAGAGCACTTCAACATTATGGTGACAAAGATATGGCAGAAATAATCAACCCTGAAAACATGCCGGATGATTCGATAATCGATGTGGTGATTGAATCCGAAAAAGCGTACAATGAAATGTCTTACAACGGCACAGGCCGATGGAATCAGGAAGAGCTTGGAAATCATCGGGTTCTCATTCGTGTCGAATCGTCGGCGAGGGCTGTTCGAGTGCATATTCCTTGGCGCCGGCGTGATAAAGATGTTGCTGACAAAGCGGTTTTTCTTACTGACAGCACAGGGCAGCATATACAGAATATCATCCCATACGCGTTTAACAGGGAATATGGAGATTTTGTTTTTGAGCCGATGGCCGGGGCCGGAGATTACTACCTGTACTATATGCCCTATGAGAAAACCGGAACCTATTATCCTCAAGTTCATTATCTCGAAGCTGATTTTAATCCGGTTGCAGGGTGGCTGAATGATTGTAGTTTAACAAGAGACAACATTTCTGTTGAAGTTTGGAACAGCCTGCCACTGGCTAAGGCGGTTCAACTGCAGTCGGTGGACGCATTCAACAGCTTTTATCCGATGGAAATTATTGCGACCGCAGAGGAGACGGAGATAGTCATCAAGCGGTCGGCGGCGGAAAATTGCCTGCTGTTTCCCGAACACCGTGAATTTCCTATTCGTCTGGCCGACGATCTTCCGTTGCGATGGGTCAGCAAGAAGTATTCTGACACCTTAGCGGGCACTGCAGCCAGAGGCGAGTTCTTTACGATGCAGATTGGCGTCTATGCTTTTAAACATGCTATCGATAATATCGAGGCCGAATGGGCAGACCTTCAACATGCGAATGGAAGCAGCCTGATACTGGCAGATGCTGTTAACTGTTTTAATACCAGGGGAGTGAACTGGGACGGGACCATTCTCGAAAAGAACTGCTCGGTAGAAAAGGGCAAGGTGCGTGCGATGTGGTTTGGTATCGACATTCCCACTGATACGAAGCCGGGAAAATATTCCGGTGTGATTCTCTTGCGTTCCGGGCAGACAGATCTTGGCAGTGTCAAACTGGAACTACTCGTTCGGGATGAGGTGCTTGCCGATCATGGTGATGCCGAGCCGTCCAGACTCAGCCGGCTCAGATGGCTGGATTCCCGGATTGCCGAAGACGATGAATTAGTCAAGCCTTTTACTCCAATGAAAGTCTCCGGTCGGACGATAAGCTGTCTGGGAAGGGCGGTGACATTAAACAAATCCGGTTTTCCGGTGCGGATCGTCAGCTTTTTTTCGCCGGAGGTGACACAGATTACCTCGATTCCCAAAGAGATTCTCAGCGTCCCGATTACCCTGAAGGCAGAGGGGCGGAAAGGTGTCATTGAATGGAAGACGGATGATTTCAAATTTACAAGCAAAAAAGATGGGGTGGTTCAGTGGCAATCTCAAAACAGCAGCAAATCTCTGACATATAAATGCCGGGGCAAAATGGAGTTTGACGGATATTGCGGATTTGAGGTTGAAGTGACCGCCGCGGAAGATATTTCACTCAGCGATATCCGACTGGAAATCCCGCTCAATAAGAAGATTGCCAAATACATGATGGGCATGGGCGTCAAGGGTGGTTTGCGCCCCGAAAACTTTTATTGGAAATGGGAACCGGCCAATAATCATGACAGCGCATGGCTGGGTGATACCTGCGGGGGGCTGCAATTTAGCCTGAGAGACGATAAGTACGAGAGGCCTCTGAATACCAACTTTTACCTGTCGAAACCACTTGTGATGCCTGCTTCCTGGAGCAATGACGGCAATGGCGGCTGTCGAATCAGGGCCGCCAATGATGATACGTTGGAGATAACGGCATTCAGCGGTCCAAGGAAAGTGCTTAAAGGGGAGACGCTCTATTACAACTTCCATCTGCTAATCACGCCTTTTAAGACACTTGACACAAAGACTCAGTGGAACACACGTTTTTATCATGCACATAAGCCGGTTGAAGAAGTGGCCGCATTTGGCGCCAATACGCTCAATATCCACCATGCCACGGAAATTAACCCCTTCATCAACTATCCTTTCCTGCGACCGGATGAGATGAAGGCATACATTGATCAGGCACACGACAGGGATATGAAAGTCAAGATCTATTATACCGTGCGTGAACTTGCAAACAGGGCACCGGAGTTATTTGCCTTGCGAAGTCTGGACGACGAAGTACTTTCATTCGGCCCCGGGGGCGGGTATTCGTGGCTGCAGGAGCATCTTGGCGATAATTACATTCCGGCGTGGTTTGTGGATCGTTATAAGGATGCCGCGGTCATTAACAGCGGTGTCTCACGGTGGCACAACTATTATCTCGAAGGGCTGAATTGGCTGGTTAACAATGTCGGGATTGACGGGATTTATATCGATGATGTGGCGTTTGATCGGACGGTGATGAAACGGGTTCGAAAAATACTGGATCGCGGCAATGACGGCGCATTGATTGATCTGCATTCGGCCAATCAGTTTAATCCCAAAGACGGATTCGTCAACAGTGCCAATCTGTATCTGGAGCACTTTCCCTATCTGGATCGGCTGTGGTTTGGCGAGTATTTTGAATATGACTTGGGGCCGGACTATTGGCTTGTCGAAGTGTCGGGGATTCCTTTTGGGATTATGGGCGAAATGCTGCAGGATAACGGGAATCCATGGCGAGGTATGGTCTATGGCATGACGGCCCGGATGCCGAGAACAGATATGCCCGCCAGGTTATGGAAGGTGTGGGACAGTTTCGGAATACAGGATTCCGAAATGATTGGCTATTACAGTGAAAACTGTCCGGTCAAAACCACCTCTCCGAAAGTTATCGCAACGGTTTATAAGAAAGGCGGCCAAAGCCTGATTGCGATTGCCAGTTGGGGCGGCAAGCCGGTTCAATGTAAACTTGAAATTGATTGGGCCGCTCTGGGATTGAATAAGGAGAATGCTGTTCTTAAAGCCCCTGCCATTGAAGGATTTCAGGAACAGGCGCAATTTTCTCCATCTGAGGCGTTGACGGTTCAACCGGGCAAGGGGTGGCTTTTGATATTGGCGGAGAAATCTTCCTGATGTTTCATTGCTCTTGAAGAAAATGAAGGCCCTTTTCTGTTTTGGCAAGACTGGGGTGTGTGATGACGTTATTTCAAGGTTTGCTGCTTGCGGTATTCGTTGGGCGTCTGTCCTATGCGTTTTTTGAAGATGCGGTGAAAGAAATAGACATCATTAAAACCGATTCGATAGGCGATTTCATTGCAGCGAAGCGTTGTTGTCTTTAGCAGTGTTTTAGCGGCTTCGATACGAATAGACTGTTGATAGGCCAGTGGCGGGGCACCAAACTGTTTTTTAAACTCTCGAAAAAAGTACCCCTTTGAGACGGCGGCAATTTTTGCCAGCTCGTCCATCGTAATTTGATCAAAATAGTGTTCTTCGATATAGCTTTTGGCGCGTTCAAAGCGGGATTGAGAAAATGGTGTCTGATCACTCGAAACAGCGATTTCCACAAGAAAATTAAAAATTGTTGCCAAGTCATAGTGGGCCAGATATTGCGAATAAATTTGTGTACTGTTCAGGTGGGTGATCGATTTTGCTAAAAGGCTTTGCAGATTATACATTTGGTCCATTGACAGGGTAACATGCGATTCGAGAGAAATATCATATCCCGTATGAAGAGATAAGAGTTGGTCAAAGGGGAGTCTCAATGATTGACGCATCGATTCATAGGCGAAAGTGATCTCAGAATATACTGATTGTTTCCATCGCGAGACGAAATCGTGGTATTGCCCCGGGCCAATCAGAACGCAAGTTCCCGGCTGGGCAGGATGAAAACGCCCTTCAATGGAGTATTCGCCGTAACCGCTGGTGTAAAGCACGATGTGGTAGAAGTCGTGTTTGTGGCTCACGAAGGTCTTTTTCTGGCCGACAGGATGCGTCTGATCCACGGTGGCATGAAGAAAACTGGGGGTATATTGGCTTTTATTATAGAAAATTGACGCAGCCTGCGGGGGTATTTGGGGCTTAATTGTTTGGACATATCGCTTCATGGTCACTTTTGTGCAATAAAAAGCCATTATTGTTAATTTTATATGCTTCTTATTGTACTATAATGCAGCTTTAATGGCAAGCGGAAAGCCTGCCCTACGTTTTCGTTAAGGTGTTTTGCGGTATGAATCAAACTCAATGGGATACACTTTTAAGTGTCGTGAACGGGCAGGTTCTGCCCGAAATACCAACAGGTTTTATCATTGACTGCCCGTGGCTGCCGGGTTGGTATGGTGTCAGTACGCTTGACTATTTCACCGATGACGATTGCTGGTTTCAGGCGAACAAAAAGGCGATCGAAACCTTCCCGGAGACAATTTTTCTGCCCGGTTTCTGGGCCGAATACGGCATGTGTACCGAACCGAGCGCATTTGGGGCCAAATGCCAGTGGTTCAAAGATACCATGCCCCATGCGGATAAGATATTCCGGGATATATCGGAAATAGATTTATTATCCAAGCCCAATGTACGCACCGACGGCTTGCTGCCGTTTGTCATTCAGCGCCTCAAACGTATGCGGCCTCACATCGAATCCATGGGCCATCAGATCAGATTTGCCGTGGCAAGGGGGCCGCTCAACATCGCCTCATTCCTGCTGGGAACCACCGAATTTATGATGGGGATGATGACTGACCCGGATCGATGCCACAAACTTGTCGATTTGATTACTGATTTTTTGATTGATTGGATTGGCTTCCAAATTGAATGTTTTCCGACGATTGAAGGGATTTTCCTGCTGGACGATATTATTGGATTTGTCGGTGATCAGCAGTGCAGCGAATACGTCGTTCCCAGCTTAAAGAGAATCTACGGAGCTTTTGATGCCAAAATCAATATGCTTCACAATGATGCAAATGGGCTGGTTTGTGCCCGGTATCTTTCTCAGATGGGCGTCAATTTATTTAATCCCAGTTTTGAGCACAGCATACAAGAGCTAAAAGAACTGACCAACAACAAGGTGGCCATCTTGGGCAATATTCCGCCTCGTGATGTACTGGCTCAGGGAACGGAACAGGAAGTCCAGGCTGCTGTAAAGAACTCGGTCGCAGGGCTTGAGGACAGGTCAAGAATCATCCTGTCTTGCGGCGGTGGAATGCCCCAGGATGTTTCCAACAGCAATATTGACGCATTTATTGCCGCTGCAGATATGGATTCCAAGTAAAAGAGAATGATTTTGGTATGTTCAAATGAATCAAGGTGTCATAAGTCATCTGTTTTCGTTTTACAGGAAAGGTAGAATTATGAGAAAGCGAGGATTTACGCTTATTGAACTGCTGGTGGTCATCGCGATTATTGCACTGCTGATGGCAATTATCATGCCGAGCCTGCATTTAGTTAAGATGAAGGCCGCATCGATTCTCTGCATGACTAATGTCAAAAATCTTGCTTTGGGCTGGTATTCCTATCAGGAAGAAAATGACGGTAAAATGATGGCGGGACGATTCGATGGCGTTACCGTCAATGGTAAGACGGTTCCCGGCTGGATCAATACTCCCCATACCGATGAGGACAATCAGTCAGCAACCCGGTTAAGCCCTACGAGCAGAAATGTTGTGACGGATGAAGATGAGATCAGGGGGATTATGGCAGGCGCGTTATATCCATATTTGGAATCGCCCGGCGTTTTCAATTGCCCTGCAGATAAAGTCAAATCGCTTTATGACACCGTCGATCCAGAAAAATTTGTAACCTATGCAATTCCTGTGTGCCTGGCCGGTGATACCTCCTATCGAATTACGAAATTTTCACGGATTACCTCGCCTTCAATGCGCTACAATTTTGTGGAGACAGCGGAAGAAAGAAACTTTACCATGGCGGCTCACTGGGTATTCGGCGTTCCGGAGTTAACCGGCAGAGACGATTATGTCTGGTGGGGACCGATGGCTGTCAACCATGGCGATGCCAGCATTCTGGGCTTTTGTGACGGCCATGCGGAAGTGCGAAAATGGCAGAATCCCTGGACAAAAGAGCGAGTTGTCAAACTTTCTCAGCAGGGGACAGATACCTATGCCATCGATACTGCCAGTGGACATACAAGCGATAATTCTGAAGACCTTGCTTACATGGCAAAGGGCTGGCCGTATCAACGAAGAAAATAGTCAAAAAATGTGTTTGCGGGAAGAGATTTTGTTATCATAATAGTTTAGGCCGCTCACAGTTCTGTAATGTTTCATTGCGGCAAAAACAATACAGACCTATTGGGCAAATTTGATTTCCATATTATATATAAATGTCAGTGAATAAGGACAAGTATGAAAAGGCGTGATTTCTGTAAAGCTGCAATGGTAGTGCCGTTTATCATTCCGAGCAGTGTATCGGGTACAAATGCGCCAAGCAACCGGATTAATATCGCATCCATCGGAACCGGACGAATGGGTTTCGGTGACATGCGAAGTTGTTTGTATCAGGGCCTTGATAAAAATGTGAGAATCGTTGCGGTTTGTGATGTTGACAGCAAACGGGCGATGGCTGCGAAAAAAACGGTTGATGATATATATGCCAAAGAACTCGGACAGGGCAAAGTTGACGGCGTGCAGGTTTACAGTGATTACCGGAAATTGCTTGAGCGAAAGGATATTGACGGTGTGACGATTTCGACGCCTGACCATTGGCACGCCCTGATTGCCATCGCGGCAGCAAACTCGGGCAAGGATATTTATCTTCAAAAGCCGCTGACTTACTCGATTGCTGAAGGTCAAAGACTCGTTGAGGCCGTACGGCGGAACAAAGTTATTCTGCAGACGGGTTCACAGCAGCGGTCCAGCGTTTATTTTCGCAAGTCTTGTGAATTAGTGCGTAACGGACGCATTGGAAAACTGCAGCGAATTGAGGTTGTGATGCCGACTGATCACGGTCGGGCAGACGCCCCTCAGATGAACGTTCCAGAGAATCTTAATTATGACATGTGGCTTGGCCCTGCATCTCCAACATCCTATACGGAGCAGCGAGTGCATCCTCAAAATGGGTTTGGCAGGCCGGGGTGGCTTCAGATCGAGCAGTATTGCCGCGGCATGATTACGGGGTGGGGTTCTCATATGTATGATATCGCCCAATGGGCATTGGGTGTTGATGCCCATTCCGGCCCGGTGAAGGTAAAGGCCGACGCGGAATTTCCGGACCGCGGCTTATTCAATGTTCATGTTGGGTTTACCGCTGAGGCGGAATATGCCAACGGTGTGAAGATGATTTCGCACAGCGGAAAGGCGGGGGTGAAATTCATTGGCACCGACGGCTGGATATGGGTGGAACGGGGATCATTTAATGCGCATGATCGAAATATTTTCCGTGAGAAGATGGGGCCCGGTGATGCCAAGCTCATGGTGAGTGAAAATCACATGTCCAACTTTCTTGAAAGCATGCGGTCGCGGAAAGACCCCATTGCTCCGGTCGAGGTTGGCCATCGCTCAAACAGCGTTTGCGTTATACACCATATTGCCATGAAGCTAAAACGGCAGTTGCAATGGAATCCCAAAGAGGAGCGTTTTCTGAACGATGATGAGGCGAGTGCGATGCTGGATTATAAACATCGCGAGCCTTGGACTGTCTAATTTAATAATAAAATACAGGCTTTGGGGAAAGATAAATTCATGATGAGCAAGGACGGTATGAGACAAATTCAGTTATCGAAGGTCATTTCGATGATTGCCTTGGCTTCAGTTTCCATTTATGTGTTTGCTGAGGCAGAGGCTTCAGATTCTATAGTTGCCCTGAAAAACAATAAAACAATCACACTTTCCTGTGGCGACGACACTATCCTGAGTTATTATCATGCAGTGCATGATGTCCCGGAAGGCGTGAATCCGGCATATCGGCGCAGCGGATTTATTCATCCTCTTTATTCTCCGTCCGAGCATATTCTGACACGCATTCAGCCGCCGGACCATTATCATCATTACGGTATCTGGGCTCCATGGACGAAAACACATATTGACGGCAAAGAAGTGGACTTCTGGAATCTGGCCAAAAAACAGGGGACTGTTCGTTTTGCGGAGTTGCTTTCTACTCATTCAGGTTCCGATGCCGGTGGGTTTAAGGTTCGCCAGGAGCATGTGCAGTTTTTACCCGAGGGTAAACAGCGGATTGCCATGAATGAGGTCTGGAGTGTGAAGGCTTCCGTTTGTACGGTTGAACAAAAACGTGTTTGGGTCATAGATATTGCCAGTGAATTAACGAATATTCTGGACACACCGGTCATACTGGACCAGTATCGATACGGTGGGGGTGTGGGATTCCGTGCTACGGAACAGTGGACCAAAGAAAACTGTACTGTGCTGACTTCGGAGGGCAAGACACGCAAAGACGCTGACGGCACACGTGCCCGATGGTGTGATGTTAATGGCGAAACAGGCAATAAAAATCACAGCAGCGGCGTTCTGTTTATGAGTCACCCGGATAATCGAGAGCATCCGGAACCGATGCGGGTTTGGCCGGAAAACTCGGTCGGCGGCAGAGGGGAGATGTTTTTTGAGTTTTGCCCCATCCGGCTTAAAGGCTGGACACTTGAGCCGGGCAAGAAATATGTGCTGCGATATCGATTGATTGTCTATGACGGAAAGCTCAAACCTGAAACCATGGAGGCTTTGTGGCAGGAGTATGTAAAATAAAGAGTTTTTTTCTCAAAAACGGTTGCCTTTTGGGGGCTTACGCCGGGTTGTTGCTGGCGGTCAGTTGCCTGTTAGCAGGAGGGTGTGTTTGTGAAGCTGCCGGGTTACAGGAAGAGAGCCGAAAGGGTGGCGTTGCGAAAAATGTATTGCTGATTTGCGTTGACGATTTGCGGCCCGAGTTGAAATCATTTGGTAAGTCATATATAAAGTCTCCAAATATTGATCGGCTGGCCGAAGCGGGACGCGCATTTCACCATCATTATGTTAATGCCCCCAGCTGCGGGCCGTCACGTTATACTCTGCTGACCGGCCGCTACGGGCCAGCGGGAAATAACGCATTATTTCAGCGAGCCAAAGAAGCAGTCAAACAGCCGGACAGTGTGCCGCCGAGTATGCCGCAATGGTTCCGTCAGCACGGCTATACCACCGTCTCGGTTGGCAAGGTGTCCCATCATCCCGGCGGCCGCGGCGGCAAAGACTGGAATGACGATTCAATCATTGAAATTCCCAATGCCTGGGATCGACACCTGATGCCGGTCGGCGAGTGGCAGCACCCGCGAGGAGCGATGCACGGGCTGGCCAACGGCGAAATACGGATTAAACCGAGTGATATGGACGTTTTCCAGTCAACTGCCGGGCCGGATAGTATTTACCCGGATGGACTTATTACCGAAGAGGCATTGAAGCAGCTTGATGAATTAACCGGTACCAACCGAAAACCATTTTTCCTTGCTGTTGGCATTATCCGTCCCCATCTTCCCTTTGGTGCCCCTGAAAAATATCTGGAACTCTACCGTGATGAGAAGTTGCCGCCTATCCCGCACGCCGAAAAGCCGACTGGTCGGACGACCTGGCACGGTTCCGGCGAATTCATGAATTATAACCGTTGGGGCAAAGATCCTCGAAAAGATCAGGCATTTGCAACAGAAGTTCGCCAACATTATGCGGCCTGTGTCAGCTATGCCGATGCGCAGATTGGAAGCATTCTCGATAAACTGAAAGAAACGGGTGCTGACAAAAATACCATCGTTGTTGTTTGGGGCGACCACGGCTGGCATTTGGGAGAGCATGGCATTTGGGGCAAACACGCTTTGTTTGAAGAATCGCTGCATTCACCGCTGATTATCTATCATCCCGGAATCGACAGACCCGGCACAAAAACGGATGCGGTTGTGGAGACCATGGATGTATTCCCAACACTTTGCGAGCTCACAGATATTCCTGTTCCCGATTTTATACACGGCAGGTCTTTACAGCCTCTGCTGAAAAATCCCAAGGCGAAAGGGCATCCGGCTATCGCTTATACGGGAAGGGCAAATACGATTTGCAACAACCGATACCGGCTTGTTGTTCATCGGGATGGCTCGAAGGAACTCTATGACCATACCACTAAAGAAAAAGAAACGGTTAATGTCGCCGATCATCATCCGGAGATCGTTAATGAACTGACGAAGCTGTTGAATCAAAGACTGGCGCTGAAGAAAAACTGAATGAAAAGTTAAGTGTATTAAATAAAGGAAATACTATGTCACTGGTGAACAAAATGAATAATGGGCATAAGAAAAATCGAAAACTCCTGTTTGCTTGTCTGGCGTTGCTGTTTTGCAGCAGCTTAAGCATGGCCGGCAAGCATGTCCTAATCTACACGAAAAACGGCAAGGGATTTGTCCATAAGAATATTGCTGCCAGTGTGAAGTGCCTGGAGAAAATATGTAAAGATAACGGCTGGACATGTGAGTCCACGGACGACGCGTCGGTCTTTACAAAAGCGAAGATCAGCAAGTTTGATGTATTGGTTTTCTCGAACACCAACAATGAAACATTTGATACCGAAGCACAAAAGCAGGTATTTAAAGAATATATTCAAAATGGCGGTGGATTCGTTGGGATTCACTCTGCCTGCGGATCAGAGCGAAATTGGCCCTGGTTCTGGGCCAATCTGGGCGGCAAGTTTATCCGGCATGCTCCGGGCTGTCAGGATTTTGATATTAAAGTCATCGACAAGAAACACCCTTCCACGAGTTTTCTGGGCGATGTCTGGAAATGGAAAAGTGATGAATTTTATTATCTAAACCACCTGAATCCGGGTATCCATGTCTTAATCGCGGGCGATCTGCGAACCATCAAAGATCAGGGAAAGGACAAGTATCCCGGCGAAGTTTATGGCGATTATTTCCCATTGGCGTGGTGTCAAGAGTTTGACGGCGGCCGGCAATGGTACACCGCGCTTGGCCACATGGATGAGCATTATCAGGATGAGAATTTTATTCAGCATCTGACGGGTGGTATCCGCTGGGCCATGACAAAAAAAGAATCCAAAACAGAATCGAAATAATCTTTTATCATAGGAGTCAAACGATGAAGCGAAGAGATTTTCTTAAAAGCAGTGCAGCAGTGACGGCCGGGGCCTTCGGGATTCCGACAATAGTGTCCTCATCGGCCTTTGCCAAGTACCGCCCCAATGATAAAATTAATGTTGCCCAGATCGGCTTCGGTCGAATTGCGATGACGCATGACCTTCCGGAAACAATCAAACACGATATGTGCCGTGTGGTGGCGGTGGCGGATGTGGACATGAATCGTGCAAAGCATGGTAAAAAATGGATCGACGGTTACTATGCCAAAAAAACCGGTAAAGACAACTATATGGATACGAAGGTCTATCAGGATTACCGTGAAATGCTGCAGGATCCGAGTATCGATGCGGTGATTATCTCGACGCCGGACCACTGGCACGCACAGCCGGCCATCGAAGCAGCTTTAAAGGGCATGGATGTCTATCTGCAGAAGCCGGCCGCTCTGACCATTGCTGAGGGCCGGATGATGAGCGATATCATGAGCCGGACGGGCACGATTTTCCAGATCGGCAGCCAGCAGCGGTCCGTTCGCCCGTGGCCCCATTTTAAAAAGGCCTGTGAATTAGTCCGAAACGGAGCCGTCGGAAAAATCACGAATATCCAGATTGCGCTCGGTACCGATCCCGGCGGGAAGGATGAGCCGGAAATGCCGGTTCCTGCCAATCTGGATTACGATTTGTGGCTTGGTTCCACACCGAACGTGTATTACACGGAAAAACGTGTTCACCCGCAAAAAGGGTACGGACGACCCGGTTGGCTTCGGTGTGAGCAGTTTGGCGCCGGCATGATTACCGGCTGGGGTGCTCATCACCTGGACACGGCCCATTGGGGCATGGGAACTGAATTTACCGGTCCGATTGAAGTGGAAGGAACCGCTAAGTTCCCCACATCCGGCCTGTGGAATGTCCATGGGAATTATGACCTCCACTATAAATACGCTAACGGTGTGAAGATGCACGTTAGCAGTCAGTATCCCAATGGCGTGAAGTTCATCGGTGAAGAAGGGTGGATCTTTGTGTCTCGCGGCAATGTCAAGGTGACTTCCAGTGATCCGAATGTCGGCGATTCTTCGATGAAGGCATTGGATGCCAGCGATCCCAAGCTCTTGAAATATGATATCGGCCCGAATGGAATTAAACTCTATGAAAGCCCTGAACAGCACTTAGATTGGCTGGAGTGTATTCGCAGCCGCCGCCAACCGGTGGCTCCGGCTGAAGTGGCGCATCGCTCCTGCAGTGCGTGTCTGCTGGGGCACATTGCAATGAAACTGCCGCGTAAACTACGCTGGAATCCGAATACCGAGCAGTTTGTCAATGATGAGCAGGCCAATGCGATGCTTTCACGTCCGCAGCGGTCCGGTTACGGTACGACGAATATCAAGATGTAATTCGCATCTGTTAAGAGAAATAGTGTGGCTCAAGCTGACGAGGGGACAGCTTGGGTCACTTTTACGAATGGTTGTCAGATAAAAATCAGGATTATTGGAAGGTCTGATGTGTTATGAAAAAGTTGACAGTGCTTTTATTAGCGGGATTGTGTGTTATGGTCTTGGCAGGATGCCAGTCGAAAAGCTCAAGCTTTACGGGGGCTGACGGCGAAGTTAAGCTGGTAACGTTGGATCCGGGGCACTTCCATGCGGCTTTGGTACAAAAAACGATGTATGACCAGATTCATCCGACCGTTCACGTCTATGCGCCCGATGGGCCGGATGTGGTTGACCATCTGAATCGAATCAAGGGTTTCAATACGCGACAGGATAACCCAACGGCCTGGACCGAAGAAACTTATGCGGGTGCTGATTTTCTTCAGAAAATGATTTCTGACAAAGGCGGTAACGTCGTTGTCACTTCCGGGAATAACTCCAAGAAAACCGATTATATTTTTAGCTGTATTGACAACGGATTTAACGTACTGGCTGACAAGCCGATGGTTATTTCGCCGGACAAATTCGAGTTGCTGGTTGATTCTTTTGAATTGGCTGAAAAAAAGGGCCAGCTGCTCTATGATATTATGACCGAACGGCATGAGATCACGACCATGCTGCAGAAGGAGCTTTCGCAGATACCATCGGTTTTCGGTCAACTCGAAAAAGGTACCCTCGAAAATCCTGCGGTGACCAAGGAAAGCGTTCATCACTTTTTTAAATATGTATCCGGCAATCCGATCAAACGTCCGGCGTGGTTCTTTGATCCGGCCCAGCGGGGTGAGGCTTTGGTGGATGTCTCAACGCACTTGGTTGATTTGATTCAGTGGGAGTGTTTCCCCGAGCAGATCATTGACTATAAGACTGATATTAGGATGCTGAACGCCAAACGCTGGACGACTCAAATGACTCCAGTACAATTTAAGAAGGTGACCCATCTGGGAAGTTATCCAGATTATCTCAAGAAATATATCAATGGTGACAATTTAGCCGTCTATTCCAACGGTGAAATGAATTATACGATTAACGGTGTGCACGCCAAGGTGTCAATTATCTGGAACTTCCAGGCGCCGGAAGGTACCGGTGATACGCATTACTCAATTATGCGGGGAACCCGGAGCAATCTCATCATCCGACAGGGAAAAGCGGAAAATTACAAACCGACACTCTATGTTGAATCGCCTCCGGGCGTCAAAATCGACAGTCAGCTTCATCAAGCCATTGGTAAGACGCTGCAAAAAAAATACCCCGGGATTTCGGTGGAAAAGCTGTCACCGGGAAAATGGAAGGTGGGCATCCCGAAAAAATACCATGTCGGACATGAAGCCCATTTTGCTCAGGTTACGGAAAAATATCTTCGTTACCTGAAAGACGGAAAATTGCCGGATTGGGAAGTGCCGAATATGATTGCGAAATACTATACAACAACGCAAGCACTGAAAAAAGCACATCAACAACAGTGATTTGTCTATTGGTGCTACGATAAACCAAGAACAGGAGTTGGTCTCATGGGAAAGACGGCAGAAAACGGAATTCCCGAAGAAAAGCTGGTGTTGTACGAAAAGCTGGTAGCCACCCAGCCGCAGGTGGAAAGAAAAGGTGCTGCCATGCCTTACACATCGGTCAATGGGAATATGTTCAGCTTTCTGACAAAAGAGGGCTGTTTAGCACTGCGGCTCCCGGAAGAGGAACGCGAGGAGTTTCTTAAAAAGTACAAAACCAAACTTTGTGAACAGCATGGCAGGGTTATGAAGGAATACGTTGAAGTTCCGGACTCGCTGCTGAAAAAAACGGCTCAATTAAAGCCCTTTTTTGCCAGAAGTTTCGAGTATGTCAGTTCGCTGAAAGCGAAGCCGACTAAGAAGAAAACCGCAAAAAAGAAAGCATCTAAGAAATGATCCCGGCAAGAAGCGAACCGTATCTGCGATGTTTGCCGATCATCGGGATTTTGAGCGGCCGCGTCGGTTGCAGAGCAATGATGCGCCGACAAAGAGCAGCGAGATCGTTGACGGTTCCGGCACCGCGGTAATGTTATCAATGCCAAGCGTTGCCGAGATATGTGGAGGATGATTGCCGGGGACGGTTGGCACCGCGGAATCATGTCGAATCAGTAACCGCTCAACATTGGCGAGAGTATCTGCCAGTACACCCGTGCCGTCAGGAACCTTGAGGCTGCCGGGGACATAGACCAGGTCGGCGGCATCCAATCCGAAACTGATATGCTGCCAGTTGCCTGTCGGCAGTACCGGAACCAGGTTTGCGGAGGCCCAGGTTCCGCCGGGGCCGAACAGCAGGATGCGAAGTGAAATATCATCCGGTCCGGCTATCCGGTTAACATCCAGTTCAATTGACGTCACACCTGCGGCAATATAATCCCCGGCCCACTGCGCAGTATTATACGTTCCCAGATGGAAACCACTGACGCCTATTTGAAGAAAACCGTCACCCAGGCCACCTGGGCCGCCGTTAGCGACATGTGCAGGTGCCGGGGGAACCTGATTGCCGCCTGTCCAATTGGCAATATTCCCATCGGTTTGAAAATCATCAATCTGGTCGGGCAAAATCGCCAGCGCAGAACTGCTCAAGCATAACAAAAACAGGCTTAGTATAGGCATGATATGTGTTTTCATCGCATGTCTCCTGTGCAAAATTGATTATCTTCAGCTAATTGAAGGATGTCAGCCCATGCTGTCGATTGCTGTAAAACATTATTAGTACGTTGGATATCGCAAACAGTTCAATGTATGATTATTTGCTGACAGTTTGATGTGAATTCTGGCCGTAGGAAGTCTTTTATTGGAGGTAGGGTAATGGGCAAAGAATACATAAAGTTTCTTGAGGCTCTGTTGTCACTATGGTATAAACTTTTGGCAAAGATATCGATAAATTAATAAGTGGAGGTTTACCCATGCAGACAACACGAAGACAATTTCTGAAACAGGCGGCGGGTGTAAGTTTGTCATTAGGTGTCGTTGGATGCGGTCATTCTTTGAATGCCGCCGCCAATGCCAAAAAGCCTAATTTTCTATTTATTCTTGTTGATGACCTTGGCTGGTCGGATTTAGCCTGTTATGGTAATCCCCTCCACGAAACTCCTAATATTGACCGCTTGGCTGCCGAGGGCGTGCGGTTTACGCAGGCGTATACGCCGTGTGCGGTCTGTTCACCGACTCGCGCCGCCATTCAAACCGGCCAGTATCCCATTCGTATGGGTATTACCGACTGGATTCCAGGCCGGCGGAAAAAGAATGCCAAGCTCAAAGAAAAGTTTACCGACAAGCAGATGCCGCTCAAAGAGGTTACAATTGCCGAAGCGATTAAGGATGCAGGCTACAAGACTTCGTTCCTGGGCAAATGGCATCTGGGCGAAACCGATGAATTCTGGCCCGAACATCAGGGCTATGAGGTTAATCTCGGCGGCCACTCCAAAGGCTCGCCGCCCGGCGGATACTTTGCGCCCTACACCAATCCTCGACTGAAAAGCGGACCGGACGGCGAATACCTGACCGACCGATTGGGTGATGAAGCGGTCAAACTGATTGGTCAATATGCCCAAACGCCTGAGAAGCCGTTTATGATGATGATGTCATTTTATACGGTACATACACCCATCCAGCCCAAATCCGAGTTAAAACAGAAGTATCAAAAGAAGATCAAGGCGTCAACGGATAAGCGGTGGACCAATCCCGGCTATGCGGCGATGGTGCAAAGCCTGGATGAAAATGTGGGCAAAATTCTCAAAAGCCTCAAAGAGCAGGGGCTTGATAAAGATACGGTCGTTATCTTCACCTCGGACAACGGCGGGGTGGATTACTGGAAGGTTTCAAGCAATGATCCGCTACGGTCGGGCAAAGGCCATTATTACGAAGGTGGTGTGCGGGTTCCAACAATTATCCACTGGCCGCAGGCGAAGATTAAGCCAACGATTCAGGAGTGCCCGATTATTTCGATGGATTTTTATCCGACGATACTTCACATGGCGGGGCTGCCTCTCACACCTGACCGGCACATCGACGGCTTGAGCCTTGTTCAAGTGTTGAAGGGCGGGCTTCCGTTAAAACGTGATACCTTCTACTGGCACTATCCGCATTATCATGGTTCCGGTGAAACACCGTGCAGTGCCATTCGCAGCGGCGACTTCAAGTTCATTCGCCATTACGAAGACGGCAAAAAAGAATTGTACAATCTGAAATCCGATATCGGCGAGAAAACCGACCTGATCGACCAAATGCCGGAAAAGGCACAGCAGTTGGAAGCAAAGCTGGATGCCTGGCTCAAAGAGATGGATGCCTATATTCCGGTACCGAAGTAGATTACAGGCAGTAGGTTGCAGGCAGTGGGCAGTCGTCAAATGAAACCGCGGATTAAGAGAAACAGCGACCACCGAATGCACGGAATTGCACTGAACATGTTTTGCTCCTGCTGGTTTTTGCTTTTGTAGTGTCAGTCTGGCTGGACGTTTGGCGATGTATTGATAGAAAGACGACATGAAACCTCTTGACGTGTTTCGGACGTCGTGGTACAGGGGATACGTTGTATTTTCGACGAGACGAGGTGGTTGATATGGGAGCCAACAATGAACGCAGGCAATAGCAACAGAATCAGGGCTGGAATCGACACGAAGGCCGAGAGGAATACCAAAAAAAGAAATGAAAACCAAAAAAGGGGCCTGACCCCTTAAGTTTAACTCATGGACCAGTTCAACCAGTGGAGAGAGTTAGATGAGCTTAAAACAAGCATTAGATTGTATACGTTCTGAGTTGCCGTCCAGGGTAATCCCAGAATGCAATTCTTTAGAATCTGAACAAGCTGTATACGAGACCAAAGGTTTTGAAATCCGAAAATTACCAAATTATGACTCATTGTTCTATATAACTGAGGTACGTTTAAAACGCGGCAAGGGTATCAGTATTGATACGAAAAACTGGCTTCAAGCAGAGTATGATTTTTTAAAGCAAATACAGAAAGAAGAAAAAGACAGCTTTTGGGGTGCTAATTTATTGGATTTGGAGAACGACAGAATGATCACTTTCCTAATCAATACAAAACAGAATACTTATGCTAAAAGTTTCTACATACTGCCAGAAATGTATCCAAGGAGTGGAGAACTCTGGGATGGAAAATCATAAAGAGCAAATAGAGATGTCAGAGCAATTAAAGAAGAGCAATTAAAGGGGGCAGACCCCTTTAATTTCCCTCCGGTTCGGGCGAGACGCCGTACAGTGCGATTCGCAGCGGCGAGTTCAAATTCATCCGGCATTATGAAAGCGGCAAACGGCAGCTTTACAATCTGAAATCCGATATCGGCGAGAAAACCGACCTGATCGACCAAATGCCTGAAAAGGCAGAGCAGTTAGAAAAGAAACTGGACGCCTGGCTCAAAGATGTGAATGCCTATATCCCGGTGCCGAAATAAGTCCACGAAAGCTTATTGGTTTTCCGGTTTTTGCTTTTCGAAAGAAGCTGCAAATAATACGTATTGTGTTTAATTCTCAGGCGTTTTGATGATTGTCATTCCCGCGAAGGCGGGGATCCAGACGTCTCGCACTGGATACCGGGTCAAGCCCGGTATGACACATAGGCGCGTAGGTTTTACCCAATGCGTATGAATCCATCTATTACGTTGCCGGCGCTCGGTGTATGATCGAGGTCGGCAGCGTAATTTTGTATAGTTATTTCATATAGGTCAGCCCCAGCGCCTGCAAGATGGCGGAGATGACGAAATTAAACGGTTTGTTGAAGTGGGGCAGGAAGTAGACGTCGGTCATTGCCAATTCCGTCAGTGTCAATCCCTTCTGGATGGCGAGCGAGAGATAGAAAATACATTCGGTGTGCGGGGTCTTGCCGTAGGAGCCGACCTGGGCGCCTACCAGCCGGAGTGTTTCGCGTTCGAAGACCAGCTTGACGCCGACTTCTTCGACATCTTCCATGAACTCGGGCCGGTCGTTATCGACATAGAATGAGCTGAGTACATCCATGCCTTCGGCGCGGGCGGCTTCTTCGCTTAGGCCGGTACTGGCGAGCATGTTGTCGAATACGCAAATCGCGTTGGTCCCGACGATGCTCGGCAGCTGTACCGAGTCAAGCCCGTTAATCTGGCTGGCGGCTACGACGCCGCCTTTGACGGCGTTGGTCGCTAACGCCACATGCCGATGCGAACCGGTCGCGGCGTGGTAGGTCGCTACGGTATCACCGATTGCGTAAACATCCGGGATAGAGGTCTGCATCCGGGAGTCAACGACGAGTGCGCCATTGGCAAGCTTATCCGCTCCCTCCAGCAGGGCGGTATTCGGCTTAAAGCCTACGCATTGAATCACCAGGTCCGCGTCGAAGCTGCCGTGGTCGGTGACGACCTGTTTGACCCGGCCGTTTTCGCCGGCGCTGTAGCCGGTGACACGCGTGCCCAAAAGCAGATTGATACCCGTCCGGCGAATATCGGCCTGCAGTCGATCAGAAAATTCCGCGTCAAAGTATGCCGGCACCACGCGATCCTGCAGGTCGATCAAGGTCACCTTTTTGCCCTTCAGGTGGTACGCCTCGGCCAGTTCAATGCCGATATAGCCGGCGCCAATAATCGCGACGCTGTCGATACCCGGCTCGTTGGCTTTTTCAATCAGCGTTGCGGCGTGCTGGAACAGTTTACAGATATAAATGTTTTCCAGGTCGCTGTTTTTGACATTAAAATCAACCGGCCAGGAACCGGCGGCATAGATCAGTTTGTCATAGGGAACCGTCATCTCGTTGCCGTTGTTGATGTCATGTGCGGTGACCGTTTTGTTGTCCGTATCGATATTGGTCACTTCCGTGTGCATGTGGACCTGGGCGCCGAGGGTTTCCAGTTCATTACAGTTGGAATAAAACAGGTCATTGACATTTTTGACAATGCCGCTGACCGAAAGGGCGATGCCGCAGCCGAGAAACGAGATATTATCATTACGGTCAAAAGCGACCACTTCATGGTCCTTATTCTGTGAAAGCAGGGTGCGGATAGCGGATGTTCCCGCGTGGTTGACTCCGACAACGACGATTTTGGCCATATTTATATCCTTTCAAATCAAATTATGATTGCTGTGCTAATTGCTCAAACGTTATATTCGATAAAGATTCATTCAGGTTATTTTGTAAATCTTCAAGACATCGATGTGCTTTGCATACCGAATCTCTCGGGCAGGAACTGTCCTGATGCAAGCACATGTTTATCAATAGGCATTTGCTGTCGATAATGCTGATCACATCGAACAGGGTAATTTGGGCTGGAGGATGATTGAGCCGATACCCGCCGCTGTGACCGCGACGGCTGGTGATAATCCCGGCCGCCGCCAGTTTCGTACCGACCAGCCGCAAATGGTGATAGGGAATCCGCATCTTTTCCGAAATCGCCGTAATCGGGACCAGCTCAGGACGGCCGTATTGACCGCTGAGATACTGAACTAACCGGATCGCGTAATCTGCTTCTCGTGTAATCATAAATTCTATGCCTTTGACAATTTCAAATGACAGTAATATGCTATCATTTAAAAAGCAACCGTTAATTTCACATTTCCGATATTATTTTACTATTAAAACAGCGTCATGACAGCGTGATGGTGACTTAAGTAAGGATTCGAAATGCCTTTATCTGTGTTTTTTAAGTGTTTATAGCTAAAGAAAGAGGACATCTTGGTGTCTTTAATGCATTTTTACTTGAAATTTCCGGCTGAATTGCTATCGTAGGCGGTCGAAACATCCAAATTATCAGCTTCAAGGAATGCAAAATGGCGATTGTAGTACAAAAATTTGGGGGTACATCGGTCGCAGATGCCGAAAAAATTCGTGCCGCGGCGACCCGCGCACTGAAGGCTTATCAGGATGGCCATCAGGTGGTGGTCGTTGCTTCCGCACGCGGTAAGCAGACCGATCAATTGGTAGCCGATGCGCTGGAACTGAACCCGAACCCGCCGCAGCGAGAAATGGATATGCTGCTCAGCACAGGCGAACAGCAGACGGTGTCATTGATGGCGATGGCTTTGGATACGATGGGCCAGAAGGCGATCAGCTTTACCGGCCAGCAGATCCAGATGGTGACCGACGATGCTCACGGCAAAGCGCGGATTCAGGAAATCGGCGCCGAACGCATTCGGCACAGCCTGGACGCGGGGCATATCTGTATTGTGGCCGGTTTTCAGGGTGTGGATGAAAACGGCAATATTACCACGCTTGGCCGCGGTGGTTCCGATACCAGTGCGGTGGCGTTGGCTGTTGCTCTCGGGGCGCCGACCTGTGAGATTTATACCGATGTGGACGGTATTTATACGACCGATCCGCGGAAATATCCCAACGCGGTCAAAATGGATCAGATCAGCTATGACGAAATGCTCGAAATGGCCAGTCTTGGCGCCGGCGTTATGCACAGCCGGGCGATTGAGTTTGGCAAAAAATATGATGTACAGATTCATGTTCGCAGCAGCATGAATGACAAGACAGGAACTATTATTACACATGAGGTGCCTAAAATGGAAGGTATTCTGGTTTCAGGTGCAACCGTCCAAAAAGATCTTGCAAAAATTTCACTGATTGGCGTGGATAACAAGCCGGGCAACGCTGCCCGGGTATTTGCTCATATGGCAACTGCACAGGTCAGTGTGAATGATATTATTCAGACAGAAGTCAGCGTTGACAAGGCGAATCTCTCGTTTACCATCGCCCGCTCAGATCTGGCGAATGCGAAAGCCGCGATTGATGAGTTCCGCGAGGACATTCACTGCGAAGACGTCTTTACGCGTGAAGATGTCGCACAGGTTTCGGTGGTGGGTGTTGGTATGCGTTCGCACTGCGGTGTGGCCCAGACGATGTTTGCCGCGTTAGCTGAGCAGAAGGTCAATATCGATTCGATTACTACCAGTGAAATTCGCATTAGCTGTCTGCTGGACGTGCCGGATGCGGAAAAGGCATTGGTTGCTGTCTGCGATGCGTTTGAGTTGGACAGGCCGGCTGCTGACCGCCAGCCCGCAGAATAATGTTTGCATGACTGATATTTCAAAGCTATCCTGATACATTCGGGATAGCTTTATTTTTTGAATCAGCGATTGTTTTTAAAGGAGCCGGGATATTGGGTAAGAAAAAGCCCAAACTCGTTATGCGTCGAACCACGCGAAACGCCCTCATCGCGGCGGTCTTTTTTGTGCTCATGCCCACGCTTGTCGTACTGGATCATCAGTTCGGCCGATCACTTCGTAAAGCCATTGAGCGAACGACGTATGCCGCCGGTGACCGGCAGAAATACCACGGCAAAACTTTTACTGTTCTTGAAGTTATTGACGGCGATACGATAGATATTGATATCCCTGACGGCGACTGGCCGGATACGCGGGTGCGTCTGCTTGGCGTTGATACCCCGGAAACCAAACACCCGAAAACCGGTGTGATGTATTTCGGTCCGGAAGCGAGCGCCTTTACGGAGAAAGTTGTTTTAGGCAAGTCCGTTACAATTCTACTGGATACGGTTGGCGATCATCGAGGCCATTACGGCAGACTGCTGGCCTATGTGAAATTGCCGGACGAAACGATTCTCAATGAAGAACTCATTAAGCAGGGCTATGGTTATGCGTACCTGAGCTTTCCGCACAGTCGGTTTGATGCATATGCAGAATTCATGGAAACAGCACAGCAGCAAAACAAAGGACTCTGGAAAGAAGTTACACGCGACCAACTTCCTAAATGGCTCCGCTCAAAACGTCCGGACCTGCTGCGATATCCCTAATTAACAGTTCAATCAGCTAAACCGTTCTTTCTCGGTTTTATGCAGTTGTTTCCAGACGCCTTTGCGGAAGATCAACCATAGCCCCAGTGCTCGGCCGGTCCAGTCAATAACCGTGGCAAGCCAGACGCCGGCGATCCCCCATCCGAATACAAATCCCATGAGGTACGTTGCCGGCAGCCGCAATATCAGGATACACGCCATATTTACAAACATCGGGCTTTTAGTGTCACCGGCGCCGCGGAGTGCCCCGTTAAAAATAAAAACCAGGGCGAACATCGGCAATTCCAATCCGGCAATCTGCAGCGCCAATCCTGCCAATTTCAACGCTTCAGGCGTCGCTTTTAACGGCCTGATTGCTGCTGGAGCGAACAGGATAAACAAAAGGCCCAAAGCTGCCATGGCGATGGTTGTAATGATAATTGTACGTTTAATCGCGATTTCAGCGATCCGCTGTCGTCCGGCGCCGACGGCCTGACCAATAATCGTCGTCGTTGCGATGGAAGCCCCAAACGCGGGCATAAATGCCAGCGATTCAATGTTCAGGGCAATCTGGTGCGCTGCCAATACGGTTGTTCCCAGCTTCGTCACCATGCCAAAAAAGATCGCATAGGAAGTTGAGTTACCGACCCGCTCAACAATTGCCGGAAGCGATATGTGCCAGATACGTGAAAGCAGTTTACGGCTGATATGTATAAAATCTTGTGATCGCAACGAGATACCGATCCGGTCCGTAAAAAGTATCCACAGTCCGGCAAGGCCGCCGAGGTTACGGGCAATAACGGTTCCCCAAGCCACCCCGTACACTTCCATTCTCGGAAATGGGCCGACTCCGAATGCCAGGACATAGCTTATGACGACATTGATCAAGTTCATTGCCCCCGTGATCCACATGGGGGTTTTGGTGTCACCTTTCGCTCTTAGAATCGTATTGGCCATTAGCAGCGGCATCCCAAGCACCGATGACAGCAGTACCAGACGCAGATAGCGTGCGGCGACTGGTACAACCTTCGGCTCTGCCTGAAGCAGGCGGATGATCCATGGTGCCAGCGGCAGGCCAACCAGGATCATGATGCCGACGATCAGAAATGTTATAATCAGACAATGGGCTGAGATTTGACGCGCCAGCGGGAAGTCTTTTTCGCCCAAGGTACGTGAAACAAGCGAGGTTGCCCCGATGGAAATTCCCTGAATTGCCGCATTGCTCCAGATCATGATCAGTGAGGCAAGGCCGGTTGCTGCCAAAAAAACTTCATTTTCCAGCCTGGCGACAATAAATGTATCCACAATAAAGACCAGGGTGAACAGCAGATTAGCTACAATCGCTGGCCCGGCGAGAGACATGATTGTCCGGTTCAACTGACTGGGGCGCAGATTCAATCGCTTGTCCGGCCCTTGCGGCGAAACCAATGCTTGTTTGAGATATCGGATCATAGAAGGGGCATTCTACACGAATCATGGTAGCTGAAAAACTACCGATTTGACGGATTTTAAAGAAATAACTCTTATTCGCACTATTTTTCAGCCTGATTTAATAAAACAGTGAGGATTTTCGGTATTTACTGCCTAAAGCCGGAAGCGGACTGTTGACAACTCTTTGGCAAATGTGTAATGTCATTAGGTCTGAGGTATTTTCTTACAAGGAGAAAAAATGAAGAAATGTATTGCCCCTGTTTTGGTGATTGCGGTCATTATTGGGATTATTGTTCTGAACCGGCAATTGACAAAGAAACCCTCTGAAACAACTGAACAAATATCTTCACAAACAGCATCCGCTCCCGCTGCCGGCGATTCGAAGGCTCCGGCTGCGGCAACAGCAAAACTTATGTTCAAAAAAGGCTTTCCGGTAATGGATGGCGAGAACCCGATGACGGTTGGCCTGACGGCATCGCCGGAGATGGTGGACTGGAACAATGACGGCAAACGAGATTTGCTGGTTGGGACCTTTAACGGCGGGGCGGTTCACCTGTTTATCAATCAGGGGACCGACACGGTGCCGGTGTTTAAGGGCGGTGCCAAAATCACCGCAGGAGGTAACATTCTTTCCGTGGGGGCCGGGTGATGTCAGGGAGCTCGTCCACGTGTCGTGGACTATAACGCGGATGGTAAAAAAGACCTCATCGTTGGTGATACCGGTGGATTCCTGTATGTCGGGATCAATGAAGGCACCGATGCGGCGCCGGTTTTAGGTAAACTGGAAAAGATTAAGGTCGCCGGCAAGGAATTTCAATGTGAAGAAGATCGTGCCAAACCGGCGGTTGTCGATTGGAACAATGACGGCAAGTTCGATATTCTGGTGGGGCAGGAATATGGAACCGTCTGTCTTCTGCTCAATAGCGGCTCGCCCAAGGAGCCGAAATTCGACAAAGCCGAAACGCTTATGATTGGTGCTAAACCCCTTAACGGCGGTATGCGTGCCGATGTGGCGGTGGCGGATTTAAATGGTGACGGCAAAAAAGACCTGATATGTGCTGACGAATGGGCCAAAATCAACTATTTCGAGAATGTTGGTACCGATGCGGCTCCGCGTTTTGAAAAAAGTGTTACGCTAAAGGCGAAGGGACCGCCAATTGAGTACAGAGCCGGCGCTTCATGGCGTGAAGATTTTGACGGCGATGGACAAATCATGTATATTCGGCACAACAACTACGGCTTTATTCAACTGGACGGCAAAGACAGACAGAAGACAAATCTTCAGGCCGGTGGTCGGGAATTCAAGGTGACGGACGGAAAACTGCGGTTTTGCGTTACTGATTGGAATAACGATGGCAAAAAGGACATGCTGTGCGGACAGGAAAACGGCACAATCTACCTTTTAATCAACACAACCAACCAGGAACCGCCGGTCTTTGAAAAGGAAGTCTTGCTGAAAGACGGTGACAACGTCCTGAATGGCGGTCCTGCCATTGTTCCGACTGTCAAAGACAGCAACGGCGACGGCAAAAAGGATTTGGTCTGTCTGAATATGAACGACAAAACACGTGTATTCCTGAACCAAGGTACAGATTCGGCGCCGGTATTCAATGGATACACTGACGAAGTTGTGCCCGAGTCCGAAATCTGCGGAGGCTATCGAAGCCGCCTAACGGTGGTTGATTGGAACAAAGATGGCCTGCAGGATATCATCTACGGCGTTGAGAGCCACCGGGATCACAAGGCCCGTCTGTATGTTTATCTTCAAATGAAAGCATCTAATTAAAGTTACATTATATTAGATACAAAAATTAAAAAACTGGTATCTGTTTCAGAGTATACTCACGCAGATGCCAGTTTTTTTGTTGAGAGACGGCTGATTGCCATCTGCATTCCAATTTGACTCTATTTTCAAAAAACTTCCTATTGCCAAGTGGCATTGCGAAGCGGTATAATATCAGCCATGAAAATACGAGAGGCACATATTCAGGATGTCAAGCGGATTCATGAATTGATTAGCTGCTATGCGGAGCTGGACCGGATGCTGTTTCGGTCCATGACGGCGATTTATGAGAATCTGCAAACATTTATCGTGGCCGAGATTGACGGGGTCATCGTGGGGTGCTGTGCGCTGAAGATTTTGTGGGAGGATCTGGCGGAAATCAAGTCACTGGCGGTTGACCAAAGCAGTTTTGGCCGGGGTGTCGGCAAGGCGTTAGTCTTGGCTGGTTTGGAGAAGGCACGCCAGTTGGGGCTTCAAAAGGTCTTTATTTTGACCTTGGAGGCCGGTTTCTTTGAAAAAGTTGGCTTTCAGGAGGTCCAGAAGGACGCATTGCCCATGAAAGTCTGGAGCGATTGTGCGGCCTGCCCGAAACAGGACCATTGCGACGAAATCGCGATGGAATGCCTGTTGTAACCATATCACCGGTTTTATGCGCCATTAAGGACATTATTTCCCATGCCGGCTGGGAACCGGCGGTACGATCATCCCACCTGGCGGCGCTGGAACAGAGCGACAGCCAGTGCGAGGATCCCCGCGGTGTAGAGCAGGGTATAGCTGCCCGCCTGCCAGAGATAGCTAACAGGTACCACCCCCGTTTCGTAAATCGCGTCACTGACCCAGAAAACCTGGAAATTAGGCGTTAGTGTAGATGCAACTTTTGCTAAAAAGATATAAATATCTCTGGAATAAAGTAATAAGTGCTCAACGGTCATGAAATTAGAAGCTATAAATGCAACCAGTATGTTAAAAGGAGTTGTAAAAAGAGAGATAAAAAATAAAACAATTCCACATTGTATAATCTTGCCTAACATATTCCCGAAGAAAAATTTTGGGAGATGTCTATAAATAAAACGAAAATATAAACGGATAGCGAGATATAGGAGGAGAATATTAATGCCTGCAATGATTACATAGGATACTATGTTGATTTTATTCGATATTTCAAGAATAGCTACTCGACCAAACATCCAGTCACTGATCAATCCTACAAGGAAAAAGGCGATGCAGCCGGTCAAAGTTAGAATTTCATTGAGTCGGGATGACAGCAGAATAGCCAGAGCTACGATCAGATAGACGGCCATCAGCAACAATGCCGAAGCGGTAATGTCGAAGGGGTCAAAATGGTTGTCGGCCGGGTTAAATTTCCATTCTTTATCTACGAAAAAGAGGAATAGAACGGCAAATCCGGACAAAATAGTTGCCATAATGACACCGGTCGCCGGAAAACTCCATCCGTAAACATAGTTAAAAAAAGCAGTTAAGATAAAAGCGAGGAGCACGACCACAATGGCGGCGGAAATCACCGTCCAGTCAAATTCATGGCTGGATATATCCGCTCCGTGTCGGGTTACCATGAGAAGGGCGAAGGTAATCAGTGTGTGGGCCAGTGTGACTGCGCCCAGAATGCCGATGAACTTACCCAGAATAAAAACCGGGCGGCTGATGGGCTTGGAAAGGACAGTTGTGATTGTTCCGGATTCAATTTCTTCAGTTATCGCGCCGGTCGAAGAAAAAACGGCGATGAACAAACCGGCCAGAAACAACGTAGAAAGTCCTAATTCACGAAGCATTTTGACGTCTTCGTCCAGAGTATACATGCTAACGGCTGGTGCCAGGAGCATTAAAAGCAGCGCAAAGACGATAATAATTGCGTAAATCGGCTGGCGCAATGTTTCAGTGAAGGTGTTTTTCGCTATAGAAAACAGTCGTGTCAGCAAGCTTTTTTCCTTAAAAAAGGACTATACGGTTTCTTCTAAACATGATATTATTTTACAGAATATGAGCGTTTTGTAAAGACGAAGATTGCTTTTTGCTCAAAGTTTACTATGATATTACACTTTTACACTAAGATAAGTTCGCAATTGTTGTTCAAGAATTATAAAAGCAGGGAATAATTAAGATGAATGTATCGTCACGCAAGGCCCGGACAATTTCGATAATCGCTTTTATTTTGTGCCTGATCTTCTTTATTTTTACGCTGGCGTTTGGTGTTGCCGTCAAGGTGCTGGCCATGTACCTGTTGAGCTGGCAGATTTTAGCCGGGGCGATGATCTGGCTGGTTTTGATCTTCCAGTTCCACCAACGGTCGCTGGCCGAGCAGGAAAAACTGGACATGAGCCAGTTGGCCAAATCAGACCAGCAGGGCACGATCTTTTCCGGCGGGGCCGACCGCATGGCCATGATGGCGGTGGCTCAAAAGCGGCTGGTGTTCCTGGAAAAATGGATTTTGCCGATTTCCTCGATTGTGATTGCCATTTATCAGGTCTTAATTGGTTTGTGGCTTTTCAGACTCATTACAGATTCGACCTGGACAGCTGACTGGAAATCTGAAAATGAGTTGCTGGCAGCATTTTTAATGGCAGGTGTGACATTTGCATGCTTTTTGTTTAGCCGGTTTTCCACCGGTATGAGCAGCGAAAAGCAGTGGAAGCCTCTTCGGGCCGGGGGCAGCTATCTGCTGGTGACGGCGGCTATCGGTCTGGTGATGTTCATTTCACTGGGATTTGCGGCATTTAAATATGAAGGGGGTCTGAAGGTTCTTCAGTATATCATCCCGGGCGTTCTGGTGGTTTTAGGGTTTGAAATCCTCCTCAATTGCATCCTGGATATCTACCGACCGCGACTGGCGGGCGAATACAGCCGGGCGTCGTTTGACAGCCGGATTCTGGGGATTTTCAACGAGCCAGGTGGCATTATGCACACCGTTGCTCATACGATTGACTACCAGTTCGGTTTCAAAGTTTCCCAGACTTGGTTTTATCAACTGCTGGGCAAGGCTATTATGCCGCTGGTTCTGCTGGCGATGCTCATCTTATACCTGATGAGTTCCGTGGTCATTGTTGGACCGGGACAGGCAGCAGTCATTGAGCATTTTGGTTCCCCGATGCGGGATAAAGGCCCGGGGTTGCATTTTAAATGGCCCTGGCCGGTTGAAATTGCCTATGTGTATCCGACTGAAGAGATTCAGGAGTTAACGATTGGCTATAAAGAAGGGGAAGAGGATAAGAAAAAGAAGGCGTTCCTCTGGGGTGAAAAGCATTTTGAAGAGGAGTATGATCTGCTGGTCGCCGTGCGAACCGATACCGAGTCCGGCAGTGACGGTGCGGTGCCGGTGAGTGTGGTGCTGGCGAATGTACCCATTCAATATCGCATTTCGGATTTGAAAAAATATCTCTATAATCACAAGCAAGCTAAAGACATGTTAGAGTCGATTTGCTACCGTGAACTGACGCGTTTTGCTGCCAGTGCCAATATTGATACCGATGTAGATGTGTCTGAGGCATCGCAGGCAAGTCTTTTGGGAGCCGGGCGCAAAGCGGCTGCAAATGCATTGAAACGACGTATCCAGAAAGCCGCTAATGAGGTTGTCCTGGGACCGGAGGCTGGTGACGTTGGTTTGGGTGTTGAGATTGTCTTTTTAGGATTGCATGGAGTTCATCCACCGGCAGAAGTTGCCAAGGAATATGAGCAGGTTATTGCTTCGGTTCAAGAAAAACAGGCAACGATTCTGGAATCGCAGGCCGAGAAGAACCGGATTTTGACGGAACTGGCGGGTTCGATCGAGGCTGTAGATGCACTATATGAACTGGCGGGGAGATTAGAAGCTGCCAAACAGGCAGGCGATGGCCAGGTGGAGGAGCAATTACAGAAAGAGTTTCTTGCTTCTCTTGAGGTGGTCAAGGGCAAAGTCTTTAAAACACTTCGTGAGGCGGACAGCTATGCGTTTGAACGAGTCAATCTTGCCCGCGGAGACGGACTTCAGTTTGATGGTCAGCTTATGAGCTATCAGGCTGCACCGGAGCTTTACAAAAAACTCCAACGTCTGAATGCGATGAGCGAAGGACTAAAAAATGTCCGTAAATTTGTGGTTATCACCAATGAAGAAGACTCGCAGATTTATGAGATTGACCTGCAGGAAAAACTGACCGAGTCGATTTACATGGACCCTGGGTTGAAGGGCGAAGAATAATCAATTAAAAACTGAACGGTTTTAGAGTTTACAGGAAACGCAAAATGAAGAGTATCTGGACAATTATCTTTATTCTGGTGGTGATCGGCATTCTTGCGATGGCGGCGGTAACGTTTCAAGTCCGTACAACCGAAACGGTGATCGTGACCCGTTTTGGTGAACCGGTGCGGCCGATTACCGAACCTGGGTTGTATATGAGATTTCCAAGCCCCATTGATGTGGTCCACCGATTTGATTCACGCAGTCGATTGTTTACGGCCACGACACAGGAAACCACGACTGCGGGCGGTGAGCCGATTATCGTCAAGAGTTATCTGGTCTGGCGCATTGCCGATCCGGGGAAATTTCTGGAATCTGTGAAAGATGTTGACAGTGCAGAAGGTAAGATCAAAAGCCAGCTTCAGGATGCGCAGAACTCGGTGATTGGGCGTCATTATTTCAGTGAGTTCGTGAATACAGACCCGGAAAAAATTCAATTCGAAGCGATTGAAAAGGAAATCGCCGGCATGATCGAGAATGAAGCCTTGGATCAGTATGGGATTGAAATTCGTACGGTGGGTATTGAGCGTCTGCAGATTTCCAAGGAAGTGACTGAGAAGGTCTTTGAGCGGATGAAGGCCGACCGCAACCGTAAAACACAGGCGATTCTGGCTGAAGGTAACGCTGAAGCAGAACGGATTAAAAGTGATGCTGAAGCCAAGCAGAAAGAACTTTTAGCCGTTGCTGAAAGTCAGGCCAAGGCGATTCGTGGTGCCGGTGATGCCGAAGCGGCTCGCTATTACAAGATGCTCGAAGCGGATCCGGAACTGGCAATTTTCCTGCGTAATATTGAAGCGTTGAAGGACATCTTAAAGGAACGCAGCACGATTATTCTGGGCGTTGAAACTGAACCGGTCAAGTATCTCAAGAGTATCCCGGACATCCAACCGAAGGATGCTTCTTCGCAGGCGGAGAAATAAGATATGGCAGATCATCACTCTCATAAGAATTGCGGTTGTTCCAACGATCAGCCTCAGGACGAACGTGTTATCCAGGAGCAGTTGGATACCGCAGGCAAATCGTTGACCCGGGCGCTGCAGCTGAGCTTTACCATTCTGAAGCTGATTATGGTTGGCGTTGCTATCCTGTTTTTGCTGAGCGGGATTGTACAGATCCAGCCGGGAGAACAGGCATTGCGTCTTTTCTTCGGTCGCGTACAGGGAATGGATGAGGATCCGCTTTTGAAGCCGGGGATTCATTTTGCGTTTCCCAAGCCAATCCATGAAATCGTGCGGATTCCGGTGGAAAAGGTGCAAACGCTGCCGATCGAATCTTTCTGGTATTTTGAAACCGCAGAGGAAAAACTTAATCCGGAAAAGAAGCGTCCCGCTCGCGGTCCGCTGGATCCGCTCAAAGACGGATATTGTCTGACGGGCAATGAAAGTCTGACCGGCGATGAGGGTACAGATTATAATATTGTTCATTCTAAGTGGACGCTGACGTATAAGATTGGCTCACCCAAGAAATTTTTTGAGAATGTCTATATGCGTGACCGCAAGCCGGGGGAGGATTTTCTGGATGCGGCGTCCGGTACGGTTGAGCCTTTACTGGAAAGTTTAGTCTCGGATGCAATTGTTAGTACGCTGTTGCACTATGACATTGATAAGGCTATTAAGAGTGAGGACAGTATTGCTCGCAAGGTTAAGGCGATACTTCAGGAAAAACTGGATTTGATTGAAAGCGGTATTGCCATCGATGCTGTACGAGCTGACCGGATTGTCTGGCCGAGGCAGGTTGATGCGGCTTTTCAGGCTTCGACCAAGGCGAGACAGGAAAGTGAGCAGGCTCGTGTTGATGCTCGGGCATACAGTGAAAAGCTTCTGACCGATACGGCGGGGCCGAATGCGGAGGCAATTCTAAAAAAACTCAAAAAGCCGGGGCTTTCGCAAGATCAGCAGGAAGAACTTGTAGCCGGTTTGTCCGGGCAAGTGCAGGCGGCGATTTCCGGAGCACGAGCCTATAAGACAGGCGTGGTCAGTAATGCCAAAGCCAATGCTGAATACCTCACGAATCTGCTGCCGGAGTACCGGAAGTACCCCAAGTTGGTTCTGCAGGATATTTACCAGAAAGCGGTCACGGAAGTGCTGGCCAATGTTGATGAGAAGTTTATCATGCAGCGGTCTGAAGACGGTAAGCCCGTGGAATTCAGGTTGTATATGAATCGCGATCCGAATATCAAAAAGCAAAAAGCTGAAGCGCAAAAAGACAAACGAAATTAATAAAATAACACGTGACAGATTGAGTATCGACTATGGCACATGATTCTTTAGGTTTTAAAGCACAGGAGCTTGAATACGAGCACGACAGTACCGAGGGCAAGCAGGTCCGCGTCAGCCTGGCCTTTATCGGGGCGTTGATCGGCGGCGTGCTGATTGTAAGCAGCAAGCTCGGTACAATCCCCTGGCTGGGCTTCCTGTACGGTTCCAGTCCCGTGACCAGCCAGATGGTGGCAATGGTCGGGGCCGTATTGCTGGGAGCCCCACTGATTATGCATTCGGTCAAATGCATTCTACACGGACACATGCACATGGACGAGTTGGTGGCACTGGCCGTCATCGCGGCGTTCTGCAACGGCGACTATGTCGAAGCAGGAACCGTGGCGTTTATCATGATGATTTCCGAACTGCTGGAAACCCGGACGGCTCTGGGGGCGAGGGCAGCGATTGAATCGCTGATCCATCTGACCCCGACAACCGCCCACTTGGTCGGCAAAGGTAACAGTGAAACCGAAGTTAAGGTCAGCAGTCTTAAGCCCGGCGATGTCGTTCGCGTTCGTCCCGGTGACAATATTCCCGCTGACGGTGAAATCAAGAGCGGTCTCAGCACGGTCAATGAAGCGACGATTACCGGTGAATCGCTGCCGGTCGATAAAGTCGCGGGAATGCAGGTCTTTGCCGGCACATCCAACCTGACAGGTGTGATGGATGTCGTTGTGACCAAAGCCGGCGATGATACCACGCTGGGCAAGGTTCAGCAGTTGATTATCGCTGCTGAGCAGACACAACTTCCGATCATGCGAATGATCGATCGCTATGTGAAATGGTATCTCCCGGTGATCCTGATGATCGCGGGTATCGTGTATTTCTTTACCGGGGAAATCATCAAGTCCATCGGTATTCTGGTGATTTCGTGTCCCTGTGCATTGATTATGGCAACGCCGACGGCGATGGTGGCATCGTTATCGGCGGCGGCCCGTTTGGGAATTTTGATTAAGAACGTTTCACTGCTGGAAATTGCCGGCAAGATTACCGCGATTGTATTCGATAAAACCGGTACCGTGACGACAGGGCAGCTTTATGTGACCAAGCTGGAACCGGCGACGGATATTGAACCGGCACAGATGCTGATGTTGGCGGCATCTGCTGAGCAGATGAGTAAACACCCGGCTGCACGGGCTGTGGTTAATCTGGCACGTGAGGCGAATGTCGATTTTCCGCAGGCGGAAAACTTTGAGGAAACTCCCGGTAAGGGTGTGACTGCTACGGTCGATGGCCAGTTGGTGCTGGTCGGTCGAGATACCTTCCTGAAAGAAAAGAAGATCGATGTCGGTAATGTGGTTGACCCGGCGATGCACGAGGAACAGGGTTTCAGTACATTGTACCTGGCGGCTGACGGCGTGTGCATTGGCTGGATCGGCATGCAGGACAAGACCCGTCCCGAAGCCCAGCAGGCTGTTAAGGAATTGTTTGATTGTGATATCAAGCGTGTGACCATGCTGACCGGTGACCGCAGTGAAGTGGCCAACCGTGTTTCGGCCGAATTGGGCTGTACCGATTTCAAGGCACACTGCCTGCCGCAGGATAAACTGGCAGTGGTTGAACGTATTCGCAAGGACGGGCACATGGTGGCTGTGGTCGGCGATGGTATCAATGACGCACCGGCACTGGCGGCCGGTGACCTTGGTATCGCGATGGGTGCCGCTGGCAGTGACGTGGCGATTAACTCGGCGTCGATTGCCCTGATGAGCAATGACCTGCGTCGGCTGCCGTTCTTGGTGCAGTTGTCGCGAAAAACACGAACGGTCATCAATCAGAATATGCTGTTTGGTATTCTGTTTATTATTATCGGCATCACCGTGATTACCGTCGCTGAAATTCCGCTGATTCTGGCGGCGATTCTGCACCTGTTTGGTGCGTTGGCGGTGATCTTTAACAGTGCCCGACTGGTACGGTTCGGCGAACATCTGGACCCGCATACCGGACAACAGGATTAGTTTTTTCGGAGTCATCAAGTGGCGACTGCAGAACACTATGCAATTGAAACGGTTTCTTTGACCAAGATCTTTCCCGATTGGTGGGGACGGGCCAAGGTCATCGCGGTGGAAGATCTGGATTTGCGGATTCGGTCCAATGAAATCTATGGTTTTCTTGGTCCCAACGGTTCGGGAAAAACCACGACAATCAAAATGCTGCTGAACTTGCTGCATCCGACCAAAGGGGCGGCGTTTGTCATGGGCGGCACCGTCAGTGATCCGAAGATCTCGGCGAGAATAGGATATTTGCCGGAAGAATCGTATCTGTATAAGTATCTGACCGCGAGGGAAACGCTGGATTTTTACGCCCGGATTTTCGGCTTGCCGGGAAATATCCGCAAGGCCCGTATCGAAACTCTGCTGGAAATGGTGGGGCTGTCCGGCATGGGTAACCGCCAGATCGGCACATTCTCCAAAGGTATGGCCCGTCGAATCGGATTGGCCCAGGCATTGATCAATGACCCGGATTTACTGATTCTCGACGAGCCAACATCGGGCATGGATCCGATGGGAACACGGCAGATGAAGGACTTGTTTGTCGAATTAGCCAAACGCGGAAAGACGATTTTACTGTGCAGCCACTTGCTCGCCGATGTTGAGGATGTTTGTGACCGTATCGGGATTCTCTACGGCGGTCGGATGCAGGTCGAAGGGACGGTCAAGGAACTGCTGCAGCAGAAAGACGAAACCCAATTGCGGCTCAGCAAAATCACTGACAAGACGCTGGATAAGATTAAAGCGGCGGCTGCTGCCGATGGCCACGATGTTGAAGTGACGAATCCCATGGAAAAACTCGAAAGCTTTTTCGTGAATATCGTTGCCAAAGCTCGTCAGGAAGCGCAGACTACCAGCGGTGCAGAGCAGGGAACCGGGATTTCGGGCTTTCTGGCGGACAAACCTGTGGTACGCGAAGAAACGATTCTGGATAAGCTGGTGGCCGCCGAGGTTAGCACAACTCCTGAGCCGGCAACTGAAGTCGGCGGAGTGGAAACCACACAGGCCGCACAGCCGGCTGCTCAGCCCGCGGCGGATACTGATTTGTTGAAAAAACTTTCGCAGCAACCTGACGAAACCATCGGATTTGATCTGGTGGATACCTCCGCAACACAGGAAGTTTCCAATGAACCAAAGGAAGAAAAGCCGTCGGTTAAGACGGACGTGCTCAACGATCTTATTGGCAATAAAGATGATGGTCAAACTGAAGTAACGCGTTCTGAGGACGAGAAGGACAATTCATAAGCGATACCTATGGATACACTGATTTCCATTTCTGTTGTTTTATTTCCGGTTCTGCTGGCCGGACTGCTGTTGTACCTGCTGATGATCTGGGTGGCGGGTAAACTGCTGAGCCTGACAACATCCAGTATTGGTGCCGTTGCCAAAATTACATTCGACCAGGCGGTTCGGATGCGTGTGGCGGTGGTGGTATTTGCGCTGCTGGTGATTTTGCTGCCGCTGATGAGTAAGATTATGGTCGGCGACGGGACATTGCTTGGCAAGATGCAAACATTTACCAGTTATGGTTTGGGCTTGATCAGTTTTTTACTGTCGATTCTGACGATTGCGATTTCTACATTCACCCTGAGCAATGATCTGAAACGAAAATCCATCTTCTTGGTATTGACCAAGCCGGTTCGTCGGTTTGAACTGATTCTGGGAAAACTGCTGGGAATTCTTCTGATCAATGCAATGCTGCTGGTACTTTTCGGTTCGGTTCTCTATGCTTGTACTCTGGCGGTTTATCGTTATGCCGATGTGTCAGACGAGGAAATGGCCCGTGTTCAAAACCAGTTCTTTACCGCACGTATCGGACTCAAACCCACCATTGACATGGAGCCGCTGTACAAGAAGGCGCAAGAGCGGTATCTGGCAATGGAAGAAAATAACCAATTGCCCGAAGGGATGAGTGCTTCACGTATTATGCGTCAATTGCAGGGCCAGGAGATTATGAAGGTCAAGGCCGTTGCGCCGGGACGAGATAAGACATGGGATTTTGAAAATGTCCGCATTAAGAGCGCTGAAGATTCTGAGACGGTCCTGTTTGTTCGCTATAAACTGGATGTGACGATTACCCCGCCCAATGAACAGGTGCTGGGAACATGGGCAGTGGGAGATTTGCGTCAATACAGAGCCGGTGGTGAGGTTAAAACGCCGGTGTATCCATGGGAAAGTTATGGTCCGATTAAGACAAAACGTGAATTTGAGGTTCCCGCATCCGTGATTGCCGAAGACGGATATTTGGGAGTTGGTTTTTTCAACAGTCCGGCGGCCAATCGCACAACCATCATTCCGGAAGATCTGGAAATTCTGTATGAAACCGGAACCTTTACGGGCAATTACATTCGGGCCATTCTGCTGATTCTGGTGCATTTAGCCTTTTTGACGATTTTAGGCGTTGCTTTATCGACCTGGCTGTCATTTCCGGTTGCGATTCTGGTGTGTCTGGTAGCGTTTTTTGCGGGCCTTACAAACACTTTTATCATGGATGCCATTGCAGGGATGAGTTCGGGATTGGGATTGTTTTATGCGTTTGCGGTCAAGCCGTTGCTGTGGCTGCTGCCGCAGTTTGACGGTCTCCACAATCCAAACGGATACATCGTGGATGGCCGGACGCTGCAATGGACGTTTTTGGCGACGACTGCGGGAATCACTGTGTTTGTGAAGGGATTGTTAATTTTACTGGTGGGAATGCTGATTTTTAGCCGGCGTGAAGTGGCCAAGGCTGTTGTATAAGAGGGAACAATGCGACTAAAAGACTTTTTCATCATTGTGGTTTGTATTTTGATCGGCGGAGCGTTTCTGACGTTGGCTGAGATGCGAACAAAGTCTATTCACACCGCCCGCGAAGAGATGGGGCTGGTGGCCAATACGTCGCTGGAAAACGCGCCTCCTTCATTAGCCTTTGCGACGGTGGCCATGGGCGCTTTTCGTGGCATTGTCGTCGATATCCTCTGGATGCGTGCCGACAAACTCAAGGATGAAGGCAAATTCTTTGACGCCAAGCAGTTGGCCGAGTGGATTACGACGCTTCAGCCCCGATATGACAAGGTTTGGGATTTTCATGCCTGGAACATGGCGTATAATATTTCGGTGGCGATTGACAATACCCAGCCGGAAGAACGATGGCGATGGGTGCGTAACGGCTATGAACTATTGCGTGACCGGGCGATTCCACTAAACCCCAAGAGCATTCTTTTGTACCGGCAATTAGCGTGGATCTTCCAGCATAAAATTGCCGGGATTTCAGATGATTGTCACCGTTATTATAAGCGTGACATGGCGTTATCGATTCGCCCGCTGATGGGCGACAACAGTAATGCTTATTTTGATAAACTGGCTGCATCTCCTGAGACACTAACGGAAATTCTGGCCGATGAGAAAGTAGCGGAGTTTATCAAGGCCTTGCGAGCGGCTGACCCGGTTTTTCAGGCAAGTGACAAGATCGTTCCCAGTTACCTGTCGCTTCAACAGACACCGGAACAATTTTCGCAACAGGTGCGAGATGTCCTGGAAGCTTTTCAGGGGACGCCGGCACAGGAGAATTTCGATATTTTTGCCAAGGCCTATCAGCTTCGCAATGTGTGGAAATTCGACATTGACTACATGATTGAGCTGAATAAAGAATTTGGTCCGGTCGATTTTGACGATCCGAACACTCATTTTCCCCTGAATTGGCAGCATCCTGCGACGCATTCGCTGTACTGGGGAGCGCAAGGTTTGGATCTTGCCAGTCGCCAGGGAGTCTATCGTGTCGATGAGAAAAATACCGATCGTATTGTATTCCACAGTCTGCAACTGCTTTATCGCCGGGGCAAAACCGTTTTGTATGAAGCAGAGGGGCAGGAGTCGCAAATTTATCTGTTGCCGGACCTGAGGATGTTTCATAGCTGTGACAGGTCGTGGCGGGATGTGATTAAAAAATATGAAGCGATCGAAAAAGGAAATCCAAAAGCTGTTAAAACCGGGCATAAAAACTTTTTGGAAAACGCTGTGGTGTCTTTCTATCAGGCAGGCCACAAGAGAAAGGCTGCTCAGCTTTACAAACGGCTCCAGCGGGACCATCTGGTTGCCCCGACGGGACATACACGCACTGAATATACCGTGCCGTTTGTTACTTTTGTGCGTAATCGCATGAAAGAAGAGCTGCAAGGCGTCAGTCCGCAGGATGCGACAGAATTCATTATCAATATTTTACGTGAAGGATTCTATCTTTATGCTATTCACGAAGATGAAGAATCAGCCGCTCGTACCAGTCTGGCTCAGGAAGTCTATGATATGTATCAGAAGGAAATGGGCATTGATGAGCCGGGACGTATGGGATTGCCTCCGATGCCGTTTTTGCGTTATTGGGCATTTGTCATGTTCTTAAATGATGAAATGTATCCCGATCACATGCGGCGAAGCGCTTTAGCCCGCCTCCAGATTGAACAGCCGGAAACATACGAGTTGATCATCGAGCAGGGCGAGATTCTTAAGAAGATGCAGGAGCAGCAAAAGCAGCCGCCTGAAAACTGATCCGCCTTGACGGACACGGAATACCATCTATAATATTCAATCACTGCAAGCGACAGTTCGATGAAGATTGCTAATCTTTATCAAGGGATGGAACGATATCGTCCAGACTGCTGTCCGGTTTTTCAAGGATAAAATCCTCCGGTATAAACGGCCCGAAATCCTCTTTCTGCAGGTCCGCTTCCCAGCGAAATTCATCCGTGACAATTTTAATTCTTTTGGAGGTGGCGATATCGACACCTTCCAGTTCCATTCTCACCGGCAGTTGCGTTTTGACATTGATCCACAGCCGACCGACAACATTTTTCATCGTATTTTGTAAAAAACCAGGATTGTGTACCTGGATACCATGTGATTGAATGCCGCAGATAACTTTGCAGCCCAGGTCGGTATAGTTAGAAGACAGAAACTGCCGGATCAACTCCCGCGGGTCATTCTCTCGCTGGATTTGCCCAAACGTGTGCTCGGTCAGTTCATCACGCTGATATTGCTTTTCATCAGGTATCACAGTGATTTTAACTTTTTCGGCAGGGAGTAAAAAGGTTCGCATTTCCGCCTTTCCGTCCACATAGGTGCCGAGCCGGACACCATGGTCCGGTGAAATATACAGAACGGTTTCAGTTTTGGACTTTCTGTCTGCTTGGCCGTTCAGGATTTGTTTGCGATGTCTGTACGTAAAGGTATGCACATCGTCAATATTATCCGAAACCTGCGCCATTGCCACAGTGCAAACTTCGACGGGGCTTCCGATATAATGAGAGGTTACAAATATTCCGATGATAATACTTGCAACCGCGGCCAGTTGGGTGAGTCGGTTATTGATAATTGCCTGATAGACAGTCACTGATTGTGGGGGGCAACCGTTTGCGGAGAGATTATCCAGGAATTCAAAGGCGCCGGCCAAAATCCTGTCTTGCGTTTGCCTGTCCGTCTTGATTTTTTGACGGAGAATCAGTTTTTTTATGGTTTCTTTCGATTTCATTTTCTTAACCCATTAATAAGGTTTTTAGTTTCTTGATACCGTAACGATATCGTCCCTGAATTGTATTGACGGACACATTCTGGCAAAGGGCGATTTGGCCATAGCCCATCTGCCCGTGAATATGCATCATAATGACTTGACGCTGTTCGGCAGGCAATTGGTCCAGAGCATTATCCAGTTTTTGTTGTTCTTCATTTTCGACAGCAATCTGATGCGGCAGGGGCGTGTCGGCCTTGACAGGACGGATACCGTCTATATTTACCGTGTGATTGTTTTTGGAACGCAGCATATCAATAGCTCGATTAGCGACGCATCGGGCAAGATATTGCTTGAGCTTGCCGGTCTGTACAAAGCTGTCAATATTACGTACAAAGGCCAGAAATACATCATGCAGAATATCCTCGGCAAGGTTCTGATCGCGTACAATCCCCGCCGCCATCGCCAACAGTGAATCCCCATACTTCTGGTAGATTCGGCACAGGGCTTTCTTGTCGCCGTTTTTTACTTGATTGATAAGCTGTCTGTCTTCGAACATCCAGTTATACTCGAATTATAATATTACGCCTATTCGTTCATAGTAAATCTAATCCCCTGTTTTCATCTTTGGCCAATATCCGCCGGGTGACTTCATGATGGAGATGTTATCATATTCCCAGCATTCTCCCTGGTGCGTATCGTTGATGCCGCATTCCAGTTTTCCCTGGTAAACCTCCACATGCCCGTCCAGCAAAAGGAACGGAAGTTTTAAATTGTCAACAAAGGAAAGATCACTTCTGCGGCTTATTTTAGGCACAGAATGCCTGCCCGCATAGTAGCCAAGTCCGCCCGGACTGGTCGCGCCATCCGTGCCAAGAAAAGACGATACGCTAATCCCTGACATCGACCACTGGCCGTCCACTTTCCCGATATCCCCTTCCTCGGTACATCCCCGTTCCCCAAGCATAATCAAATTACCGGGGCTGCCGTTAAAGCTGGTCGTTTTTCGCACGGGAAACTGGTTTTCAAACGCATTTCTTGGCGATGTGAATCCCATGACATAGCGGTTAGCACTGTAGGAGCAGTAGCCTTTGTCGCGGCGGTCGGCCGGACAGTGAAGAATTGAGGCATTTTCGCTTGTGTATTCCAGTTCCTGCGTTTCTCGCAGCAGTTCATACCATGGGGGGCCGCCAAGGGAAATATCCTGATTCTCCGGATAGCGGAGTTGCGATTCGCTGTTGCGGGCGGATGGAAGAATTGTCTGATGATAGTCGTCCGAATACATCATAGCCATGATGCCAAGCTGTCTCAAGTTAGAAACACAGACGGTTCGGCGAGCCATCGACGCGGCCAGTTTCAAAGATGGCAAAAGAATTGACAGCAGCAGCGCAATAATGGCGATGACGACCAATAGCTCTACGAGTGTAAAACCGGTTCGCGTTTTGTTGTTTTGGGTGACAGATTGCCCTGGTTCCATCATCATCTCCACGCCATTTTAGTCTATTATCCACAATTTAGACAGTAATACGACAAAAATCTGCCTCTTCCTCCTCTTAAAACGATTGAGCAGCGGATTTCCGTATATCAAAAATTGGAAAAATACAAAAATAAAGCGATATTTTTTCGAAGAGGCTAAAAAGTTTTCAAAAAGTGGGTGCCGAACCAAATTTTCTCTCAATAAACAATTTTTCCATATACGGAAACCTGCAGGTCAATCGTTAGATAAATGGGAACATCAATGCGGCTTAAAGAGAAAGGAGACTGATTATGGAAGCGAAAACAGTTCGGAGGAAACGGAATGGATTTAGTCTCGTGGAACTGCTGATTGTTGTCGGGGTTGTTGTCTTGCTGGTTGCGGTAACACTTCCGGGATTAAAGGTTGCCAAGGAACGTGCCAGACGGGTTGTCTGCCTGTCTAATATTCATCAATTCATACTGGGGCTTCAGGTTTATGCGGAATCTAATAAATCCCGTTTGCCACAGGCCGGTATGGAGAGTACATTTGAATTCCTTGCGCGAAAATATGACATGTTAGCCGATAACACCGGCAGCGAGAAAGTTATATTTTGCCCGAGCCTGGGCAGACCCTTCATGGAAAAGAAAACCGGTTTCAGCAAGACATTAACGTGTGGTCATGATGGCAATGACAATCGCGAAAATATGTACATTGGTTTTAATTATCTTGGAGGCCATCTCAATGCGCCGTGGCCATTGGCCGGGGCGGCAACAGCGCAATGGTCATCTGCGCGACTGACTACCTGCAAGGCAACAATGCCGATTATTACGGAGCTGAATATCTGGTCGGTCACTAATGAGAAAACCGTGGCACCGCACGGCAAAAGAGGTCCTTTTCGGTTGGCCGGTGACTACATGAACACAGGGCTTGGAGGAATAACTTCCGGGCAAATGGGTGCGGCAGGAGGAAATATCGGATACATCGATGGCTCCGGCCACTGGAAAAGAATTGATGAAACCCACATCTACCGTGTAAGCATCAATGACGATGTAACAGAGTGGTTTTCGACGTGGTAGGACTATTATGCCGGAAACTGGCTGCAATAGTAATAATCATCATAATTTAACTGCTGTCTGTGCTTATGCGGACACCATTTATCTATTATTCGCTCGGTAAATGTTGTTTTGCCGAGTCAGTCATTGACTTTTGGCCCCCCATGCCGTTTAATACCCGTTCTGAATGATTCAACGAAACATGATTGTACACGGAGGTCGGTTTGACGGCAGCAGTACCCATTGAAAATTTTACGGATTCGCAGAAAGAGGCGATTTTTCATAAAGACGGCCCGCTTTTGGTTCTGGCAGGCCCGGGCAGTGGAAAAACCCGGGTGATTACCAGCCGGATTGCGGCATTGATTGAAGCGGGGGTGCGTCCCTGGAATATCTGTGCGATTACCTTTACCAACAAAGCCGCAGAAGAGATGCGGATTCGTGTCGAACAGTCCACGCCCGCACAGGGCGTTTATGTCAGCACGTTTCACTCGCTGTGTGTGTGGATTTTGCGGCGGTATGCCGAACAGGCTCAGTTGCAACCGAATTTCAGCATTCTGGACGTCAAAGACCAGCAGCGCTGCATGAAGGAGGCAATTGCCGATTGTCAGATTGACGTGACCAATTTTACGCCGGCGCGGATGCTGGACTATATTTCCCGGCTTAAGAACGATCTGGAAAGTGCTGAGCAGTTTGAGGCCCGTGCCGATGACTTTTTTTCTCGCAGTGCCGCAAAAGCCTATAGTCGCTATCAGCAGATATTGACAAAAAACAACGCGCTGGACTTTGACGATCTGCTGCTTCGGACAGCCTTTTTGCTGCGGGATTGTGAAGATGTGCGGCTGCAGCTTAGCGACCGGTTCCGTTACCTGCTGGTGGATGAGTATCAGGACACCAACCACGCCCAGTACCAGATTGCCAAGGGCATTGCCCTGGCGCATCGCAATATCTGCGTGACCGGTGATCCGGACCAGTCGATCTACCGTTGGCGCGGGGCGGATATTGAAAACATCCTGGCCTTTGAAAAGGACTGGCCGGAAGCGAAGGTGGTGAAGCTGGAGGAAAATTTTCGCTCGACGCCGAATATCCTGGAAAAGGCTGACCAATTGATTGCCGCCAATACCAAACGGAAAGCCAAAAGTTTGATTGCCACTCGTCCCAAGGGCAATGAAGTGATCATTGACATCTGCGAGGATGAGAACAAAGAGGCCCATTGGGTAGCCGAGCGAGCCGAACAGCTGATTGATGAGGGTGTCAATCCCAATGAGATTGCCGTTTTTTATCGCGTCAATTCCATGAGTCGAACGATCGAAGAAGCGTTTGTCCAGCGGCAGTTGCCGTATCAGGTCGTTCGCGGCGTGGAATTTTACGCCCGCAAGGAAATTCGCGACCTGTTGGCTTATTTGAAGGTCATGGTCAATCCACAGGACGATATTGCCTTTATCCGGGCGGTTGGTACGCACACCCGCGGTATCGGCAAGACCTCGCTCGACCGGCTCTCGCATTTTGCAAAGATACAGGGCTTATCATTGCTGGATGCCGGACTGCGGGCCGAAGAAATCGAGACGATTAACCGTCCGACTCGCAAGCGACTGGTTGATTTTTCCAAAATGCTGCAGGCACTCAGTGAAGAAACTACCGGTGACGTCGCGCCGCTGATTGAGCAGGTCTTTGCTGAAACCGGTATGGAACAGGCGTTGAAAGTCGAAGAAGATGCGACTGAAAACATTAGCGAGTTGATCAGTGCGGCCGCCGAATATGACCAGCGGGCCGAAGAACCAAACTTGATGGATTATCTCCAGATGATCGCGCTTTACAGTGACAGTGATGCATATGATGCGGAATCTCAGCGTATCTCATTGATGACCATGCACGCGGCCAAGGGGCTGGAATTTGACCACGCCTTCATCATTGGTCTGGAAGAGGGGATTTTACCGCATGAACGCAGCCTCAATGAAGCAGGGGATGATCTTGAAGAAGAACGCCGACTGTTTTTTGTCGGCATCACCCGTGCCCGAAAGACACTGCATGTAACTTATGCCCGCCATCGGGTGGTTCGCGGCCAGTTTATCCGCTCGACGCCATCCCAGTTTTTGTATGAGATCGGTTTTGAAGGCGAACAGGATTCATTTGATACCGGCTGGGATCGGATCGACCGTTATGAATCGTCTGCGCCTAAGCCGAAGAAAAAGCTCAAAATTGACAGCAAACCGGGGCAGTTGTACCAGGTTAACCAATTGGTTGAGCATAAGAAATTCGGCCTTGGCCGCGTCAAGGAATACCTTGACCTCGGCGAAGACAGCATTGTTGTAGTCAAATTCAATACTGGAAATACCAAGTCGTTAATGGTAAAATACGCGAAATTAACGGTTGTTGACGGATAAAACTACTCTTGAAATAAACTATATATATGGGAGACTTAAACGTGTCTGAAACGAAAATTTCTCTGTATTACAAAAATGTGATGGCCGATGTCATTGGCGAAGAACACGGGATTACCAAGGCTCAGCTTCAGGATCTGGCGGAAAAGACGGTTCCGGCAATTGTTGAGTGCAATAACCAGCGCAAAGCCGGCAAGATTCCGTATCGCGATCTGCCGTATGTGGAAAGCTATGCCAAGGATGTCAAGGCGGTTGCGGCAGAGATCAAGGACGGCTGTGAGAATTTCGTAGTGCTGGGCATTGGCGGATCGGCCTTGGGCAATATCGCCTTGCAGGCCGCGTTAAACCCGTACATGTACAATATGGACGAAAACCAGCGTAAAGGTCCGCGACTGTTTGTCTTTGACAATGTCGATCCGATGCAGTTGGGTAGTTTTCTTCATTGGGTGGGTGATAAACTTGATAAGACGATCTTTAACGTCATCAGTAAATCCGGCAGGACCGCGGAAACCGCATCACAGTTTCTGGTGATTCGCGAAATGCTGCTGGAAAAACTCGGTGCCGATGGCTTCCAAAAGCAGGTTGTCGCGACGACAGATGCCAACGCCGGCACAATGCGCAAGATTGCCGATGACGCCAAATTGCGGACACTGGTCGTTCCCGACGGTGTCGGCGGTCGTTTCAGCGTACTCAGTCCGGTAGGTCTGCTCAGTGCCGCGATGTGCGGCATTGATATCGACGAACTGTTGGCCGGTGCCGCAAAGATGGATGAGCTTTGCAGCAAAGAAGATTTCTTTGCCAATCCCGCGGCGATTAACGCGGCGATCAACTGGCATTTCTATAATCGCCAAAAACCGATTTCGGTCATGATGCCGTATTCATATGCGTTGAAGGATTTATCTGACTGGTATCGTCAGTTGTGGGCTGAAAGCCTTGGCAAAACCAAAGACTTGCAGGGCAATGATGTGTTTGTTGGTCCCACGCCGGTCAAGGCACTGGGCACGACCGATCAGCACAGTCAGGTTCAGTTGTACCGTGAAGGGCCGAACGACAAGCTCTTTACATTCCTGCAGGTCAGTGAGTTCAGCAGTGATGTAACCATGGGCGCCGAACCGCAGGTGGCGCCGGAACTGGATTATCTGGCAGGGCAGAAGATGTCTAAACTGCTTAACGCTGAGAAGTTGGCAACTGAATACGCCTTGCTCCATGACAAGCGTCCGTGTATGACGGTTCTGTTTGATCGTATTGATGCATCGGCGATCGGTCAGTTTATCTACCTGTTTGAAGTGACGACCTCGATTGCAGGCCTGCTGTTTGGCATTGATGCTTATGACCAGCCAGCCGTTGAACTCGGCAAAGAAGCGACATTTGCCCTGATGGGGCGTGAAGGCTTTGAAGAACTGGCCGAAAAAATCAAACCGGTGGCCGATATTGATGGCGACTACCTGATCTAAGCATTTTTGTCATTCCCGCGCATGCGGAAATCCAGGCTTTGAGTGACAGTTTTGGTAAAGTATCAAAGAACCATAGTGAGAAGGGAGACACGACAATGGATTTTGCGGTAATCATGGCAGGCGGAACCGGTAAGCGGCTGTGGCCGCTGAGCCGTCAGACGCGACCCAAACAGGTTCTGAAGCTGCTGGACGGTGATACGCTGCTTCGCAAGTGTTTCGACCGTCTTCGGGGTATCTTTGATCTGCGCAATATCCTTGTTCTGACCAATGCCGGCTATGTTGATTTGGTGCGTGAAAATCTACCGGAACTGCCGAACGAAAATGTGATTGCCGAGCCGGCGGTACGAGACACTGCTGGTGCAATTGGTTTGGCCGCGGCGGTGCTGCACAAAGTTGACCCCAATGCCAATATGGCTGTTGTGACGGCTGATCAGGTGCTGGAACCGAAAGAAACATTTCAGCGGGCTATGCAAAGTGCGTTGGCGTTTGTCAAGGCAAACCATGAAGCCTTGGTGACCTTCGGGATTCAACCGACCTTTTCCAGCACCCAGCTTGGCTATATTAAACTGGGGCAGAGTGCTCCTTGCGAGACGGCTGGAGATACGATCCATGTAGTCGAGGCATTCAAGGAAAAGCCAAACGAAGAAACTGCTGAAGAGTACTTAGCCAGTGGACAGTATGCCTGGAACTCCGGTATGTTTGTCTGGCGGTGTGCGACAATTCTTGACAATCTTAAAAAGTTCCTGCCTGAATCGACCGAACCGCTGGAGGCTATCGCGACCGAATGGGGAAAACCCGATCAGCAGCAGACATTGCAGGACTGGTTTCCAAAACTGCCGAAAATCAGCATTGACTTTGCCGTCATGGAAAAAGCTGAATCGGTTTACGGTGTGAATCTGCCGTGCCGATGGCTGGATATGGGTTCGTTTGCGGCGCTGGTGGATATTCTCGAATCGGACGATGACAACAACATTGTGATTACCGGCCACAGCGAACTGATGGACAGCCAAAATAATATTGTTGCTACGGAAGAAAAGAATCACCTGCTGGCGTTGATTGGCGTTGAGAATATGATTGTCGCGCATAGTAAAGACGCTACCTTAGTCTGTCCCATTGACCAGGCCCACCGGCTGAAAGAACTGCTTGAACGCGTACAGGCTCATCATCCGGAACATTTTCTCTAATCATGCGATATCTGGCAATCGATCACGGTCAAAAGCGAACGGGACTGGCAGTTTCTGATGCGTCGGAAACACTGGTCTCGCCCCATTCGGTGATTGAAACTCAAAGCAGCGTTGAACTGTTGCGACGCATTTTACCCGTCATTGCCGATGAGCAGATTGAGACGATTATCATTGGCCTGCCATACAATATGGACGGCTCGGAAGGCCCGCGGGCCAAACAAGTGCGGCAGTTTGCCGACCAGTTAGCTGATAAAGTGGAAATCCCCATTCTGTTTTACGATGAGCGGCTCAGCAGCTTTGAGGCAGAAGGCCTGATGACGGAGATGGAACTGACGCGAAAAAAGAAGAAAAAGCGTCTGGATGCCATCGCCGCGGCAGCTATTTTAAGGGCCTTCTTAGACTCAAAAGCCAGTCAATAATATTTACTTATCCGACAACAGAATTGCTTTACTGACACTCGACAGCCGAAGGGTTTTGGTTGCAGTCGAGCAGCCAGTTATAAGATATTTCTACAAGATCCAGTAAGTCAACCCGGCAATCTCCGTTGATATCACCAATAGGAGGATTCTCGCATATCAGACGGAAAGTAAAAGTGCCCAGTGGTGGATCGCCTGTAAATGGAAAGCCGGTAATTAAGGAGATAGACTCGGCCGGATTCGTATCAGCGTTAGGCGATGTAAAATCGACCCCGCTGTCTGTACCGGCATCATAAGGAGGCAGTTCTACAACGACTTCGCCGCGCCACTTTCCATCTTTGTATAGCTCCAGTCCGGCAACACCGACAAACCAGTCCGGGCTGGGGGCAATCATGGAAACAAGGCTGACTGTTCCATGTGCAGAGTGTGCGGAAAAGGTCTTGCTCACCACTCCCGGCGACAGTGAAATCCCGCCGCCGGAAATCTGGCTGTAAGCGGTGCCCGCGAGAATTTCGGTATTGATCTCTGTATTCAAAGGAGATTTACTTCCTGTTTCAGCCATATTCTCGATCCCCGCTGTGGCCAATTGTCCGGACTGCCACATTACATATCCATCGTCATGCGTAGCGCCAATCAGTCCCGAAAAATGTGGGTTTGGTGGAAAGTTTGTATGGGTTTGCGCACTCCAGGTTGCGTCAAATGTCACTTCATATTCAACGACCGAACCAAATGTTCCCGAACCGAAATTGACATCGACGTCCTCACACCAAACCGAAATAGCATTGTATCCATCCAGCGGATTGCTGCCCGGCACATCGATAACCAGCGTATCATTCGTATAAACCGTACCGGTAAGTAATGGTCCGATTTGGAGACCGGCAACAAAATCTTCCTGTGTATTCGTTTCGCCAAGATAAAAATACACGGCAGGGCCGCCGCCGTCATAATTGAAGTTATTAATCTGAATAGTGTCCTCATCAAGAATAGTAGCGGTTCCCGAGACATTATGCGATAAAGTGCTGAACTGGGCTTGGTGTCCAGTTCGGGAATAGGCATAAACGCTTGATACAAGCAAAGTTAAAGCCAATGCGGCAAGACTTGGATAAGAAAAAAGTCGAGTTTTCATAGTTCCTGCTCCTTATTTACTTGTTTTTGAGTTTAATTGGTAACATATCAATATTACTAATACCGGTTGTTTTTGTTCAATATTTCATTTTTACCTGGCTAAGTTTTCTGTAAGTCTAATTTCTGTAATGGCTTACGGCGGCGATGGGGCGAGGTGATAAAAAAACGAATTCTGCGAAATATTTTTCGTCGCATTTTCACTTTTTCATCGTATAGTAATTAATGTAAATAAATTGAATGTGATCCGATCGGCAAGGTTAGGAGGTTTGATATGGATCTGGTGAAAAATGGGAAACTGAACATAGTTCGGGCCGAAAACGGCGGGCAGTTGGCTCATCGTGCTTTGGAGGTGTTTATTCAGACAGCACGTGAGGCGATTGACAAACGGGGTGTTTTTTATGTTGCTATTTCCGGCGGGAATACGCCGGGGATGTTTTACGAACTGCTGTCGGAGGAATCATCCTATTCGCAAATTGATTGGGACCGGGTTCACCTGTTCTGGGTGGATGAGCGATGCGTTCATCCCAGTGCCGAAGCAAGTAATTTTGGCTTGGCAGTGCACACGTTTTTACTGGATGTTCCGATTCCCGGTGAAAATGTCCATCGCGTTACCGGCGAGGAAATTGATTATGCCAAAGCGGCTTCTGAATATGAACAAACGATTCTTAACGTGTTTGGTCTTCAGCGAGGACAGGTACCGACATTTGATCTGATTATGCTGGGGATGGGTTCTGATGGGCACATCGGCTCATTACTGCCAAATACTTACGCACTGTTTGACACGGATGACCTGGTCAGTGCGGTCTATAAATTTGATGATTTCAGCCGGATTACACTGACGGTTCCGGTACTCAAGCAGGCTGACCATATTATCGTGCTGATCAGCGGTCAGGCCAAGGCTGAAATTGTCCGTGATGTCTTCCTGTCTGAGCCGGATGAGGTTAAATATCCGGTGCATTCACTCTGGCCAATTTTGGATAAGATTACCTGGATTATGGATCAACATGCAGGATCGTTGATCCAGTAGGGCGGGACAGTTAGAATTCCACTCCCGGTGTGATAATCATCCATCCCGGAACAATCGGTTCAATAAAACACGTCGTCATGTTAATTGTTCATTGATGTCGAGCCGGGGTGAACAAGGGATTTGCGATGGACCAGGCCAAGGTCTTTGCGGACGATTTCCTGGAGAATATCCTGTTGGAACGAGGTTAGCGAATGATCGGTCCAGGGATGATGCTGAATACCGAGATGACGATTTCGAGACGGAGCTGGCATTTCCGGCTGGGCCGTGTTGACATATTGCTGAACGACACGGGCCACCGAGCTTTTTGCTTTTGATGCCGCCGCCGGAGCCGGGGCAACACGCTGCCGGCGCTGTGAGACGCTTCGTCGCTGCTGCTCCATGATTTGTTCAGCCAGGTTAAACGTCGGCACGATGCCATCCGGTTCTTTGGCAGTTGTTGAAATCTCCGGCTCGACTTCATCCGGTTCGTAAAAATCTTTCTGAGAGTCGGCTTCAACCGTTTCTAAGGGCATTTCAAAGCCGGCTTGAATGTGCTCTTTTTCGTCGGTCAGCGTTTGAATCTTTTCCTGTGCCTGAAGCACTTCCTCTTGTATCAACTCATTAGATTCAGTGAGCCGGTCAATTTCATGTTGAAGTTGTGATTGATTTTCCTGGTGCTGTTCCATCGCCGATAAGAGCGATTCCTTTTCTTCGCGGGTTTCGCCCAGAGCCGTCTGTAGCTGTTCACATTCGCTGCGGAGATTCTGGCTACAGCATCGCTCGTCAATCAGTTCGGCCTGTGCGACTTCAAGCTGTGATTCAATCGCGACCAGCCTCTCCAAGTCAGTCTCATTCTTTTGCTGGTCGGTCTTGTAACGCTTCAGTTCTTCCGTAAGCGTTATATTGTCATTCTGAAGCAGGGAGTTTTTCTCGTTCAAAATATCCAACTCGCCGGCGGTCTGTACCTGATAGGCCTCGTATTCATGCCGCGTTTGCTCAAAATCTTCTTGAAGCTGACGGCTGCGAGACCGGAAGGTATCCAGTTCCTTCAGCAAACCGGTCATTTCATGTTCCTCCTGATCGCGAAAACGTACAAACTGGCTTTCAAGTGACTCGTAGTCGGCTTGCAATCCTGTCTGCTGCTCTGTTTTCTGCTCCAATAGTTCGGAAAGACGTTGGTTATCCTCTTCGGCAGTTGCCAGTTTTTCTTCCGTTTCCTGCAGTTGTCCTTCAAGGCTGCGTTTCGCAGTGCGTTCATTGGAAAGAACCGTTTCGGTTTCTTTCAGTTCTTCACGAATCTGGTGCGTCTGCGAAGCGGCAATTTTCAACTCATCCACCCGGTCTTTCAGGACGATAATCTCATTGGAAAGTGTTTCGGCATTATCAAGCATCGCTTGTTTTTCATCCGCAAGCTGGTGGTTTCTCTGCTCCAGTTGGCCAATCTGCTCCTGCAGAGCCGAAACCTTCGCTTCCGCGGCTTGATTCTCTGCCATCTGCTGTCGGAGGGTGTCCAGTTCCTGCTTGTATTGCGATTCAGCCTGAGCTTTCGTGTTGAATTCGTTCTGTAAATGTTCGATTGTTTGCTGCAAATCCTGTAGTCGGTCCTGATTCTGCTGACGCTGTTCCGTTAGTTCAGCCGAATTCGCCGCAGCTTTTTCAAGTTGTTCTTTCTGCGTCTGAATTGTCGTTTCCAGTAACTGTTTCTGTGTACGGAAATCATCCTGTGTCTGCTCCAGTGTACTTTGTAGATTCTGAAATTGCTGATTTTTGTTTTTCTCGGACTGGCCGCGTTCTTCTAATTCTTTTCGTAGCTGCTCAACCGTCTGGCGGAGTTGTTGATTGTCGCTTTGTCCCTGCTGATGTTGAGCAGTCAGTTCATTGGACGCGGAAACAGTGGATTCATATTTTTCAGTCAATGTCTGGACCTGGGATTCAAGCGTCTGTTTTTCCGCTTGGAAGCTATCCTGCGTTTGCTGCAGTATGTTTTGCAGATTCTGCAATTGCTGGTTTTGGCTTAGCTGAGAATGACTTCGCTCGTCTAATTCCTTTCGTAACTGCTCAACCGTCTGCTGAAGCTGTTGTTTTTCGCTTTGTTTCTGTTGACATTGAGCGGTCAAATCATTTGATTCAGAAGCAGCGGACTCATATTTTTCCGTTAATACCTGGACTTGCGATTCCAGAGCCTGTTTTTCTGTCTGGTAACTATTCTGAGTCTGTTCCAGTGTGTTTTGCAGGTTCTGTAGTTGCTGATTTTTGCTTTGTTCGGACTGGCCGCGTTCTTCTAATTCCTTTCGCAACTGCTCAACCGTCTGGCGGAGCTGTTGATTGTCGCTTTGTCCTTGCTGGTGTTGAGTGGTCAGTTCATTGGATGCGGAAACGGCGGAATCATATTTGTCCGTCAATGCCTGCAGGTGTGTTTCCAGAGCCTGCTTTTCTGCTTGATAACTATTTTGCGTCTGTTCCAGCGTGCTTTGCAGGTTTTCTAATTGCTCCGATTGGTTCTGTTCTGTCTGAGAGCGGCGTTCTAATTCCTCTCGCAATTGCACAATCGTTTGTTCTAATTGCTGCTTCTGACTCTCGCTTTGTCGGGACTGTTCCGAAAGTGATTCGGATTCAGTTGCGGCTTTCTCAAGTTTCTCTTTCAGTGTCTGAATCGTTGTTTCCAGCAACTGCTTCTGTGTTCGATAATCATCCTCTGTTTGATCAAGGGTACTTTTTAGATTCTGCAGTTGCAAGGATTGATTTTGGTTGGCCTGTGTTCTGTTATCCAGTTCTTCTTTTAGCTGCTGGATTGTCTGCTCATTTTGCTGTTGCTGGGTCTGTGTTTGCTGATGTCGGGTCGTCAGTTCATTCGATTCGGCGATGGTCGTTTCCAGCTTAACCACCAGCATTTGAATGCGCGACTCCAACGCCTGTTTTTCAGTCTCAAAATCATTCTGCGATTGCTGCAAGGTTTCCTTCTGTGCGTTCATTTGCTGCGCCAGATTTTGCTCGGTCTGCGTACGTCTGTTGACTTCTTCCTGTAGTTGTCGGATGGTCTGTTCGGACTGCTGCTGTTGGGCTTGGGACTCTTGCTGCTGTTCGGTGAGTGCTGTCGAAGCCGCATCCGCTTTTTCAAGTTTTTCTTTCAGTGTTTGGATTGTCGTTTCCAGCAGCTGTTTCTGGGTGCGGAAGTCGTCCTGTGTCTGTTCGAGCGTGTGCTGCAGATTTTGGACTTGTTTTGTGCGGCTCTGCTCGGACTGTGTACGGTTTGCCAACTCCACCTTCAATTGTTCAGTCGTTTGCTGCAATTGCTGTTGAACTGCTTGTGCTTCCTGACGTTGAGCGGTCAACGTATCGGATTCGGATACGGCTGCTTCCAGCTTTTCCGTTAACGCCTGAATCTGCGACTGAAGCGACTCTTTTTCAGTCCCAAAATCATTCTGTGTTTTCTCCAGCGTATTCTGCAGGCTCTGTAGTTGCTGTGATCGTTCCTCGACAGATTTCGTTTGGCTTTCAAGCTGCTCCGTAAGTTGTTGAACGGTAAGCTGGGATTGCTGCTGGGCCTGTTGCTGTTGTGTGGATAGAGCTTTTGATTCGGAAGCGGCCTTTTCCAGTTTTTCGGTTAGTGCCTGGATTTGGGATTCCAGTGCTTTTTTCTGAGTTTCAGATTCCTGCTGTGTTTTTCGAAGCGTTTCCTGTAAAAAGCCACATTTTTTGCTGAGGGAGTCTTTTTCGGCGTTAAAACCATCCAGCTTCTCCAGAAGTTGCTGTTTCTCCGTGCCGATTGCCTCCACATCCTGATTCAACTGCAATTGCTTTTTAACCGCCTGCTCTTTTTCACTTCGTTCGGCGGCTATTGTTTGTTGGAGTTGGTCTATCGCAACCTTAAGGCTCTCACCTTCCTGCCGGCGGGAGGCCAGTTCGTTCTGCGCCTGTTGCAGCTTGTAGCGAAGCTGTTGGACATCTGCTATTGGTTCGGCTTGACCGGACATCGCCGCTGCAAGGACGGCACCAGCCTTTTTATCTCCTTTAGCGGCTGCCTTCGGAGTCTTTTGCTGTTGAACGGTATCCAGTGACGGTATTTGTCCGGGCTGGGCAGGCTTAGATGGCTGATCGGAAGGGGGCTTTGAGGTTTTAGAAGCCAACGAGTTGGAATCATTGACAACCGGAGCTGCCGGCTGTTCGGCAATTTTCTTCCGTCGGGGCGCAGACGCATCAGGCTTGCGAATCGCTCCGAGGGCTTTTCGCAAATCCGATTTACACTGCAAAATATCAGCGTCTAATGATTGATTATCCAGTTTTTCGTCCGGCATTACACCCTCCCATAAAAAGTTTACCCTTTTTACCATAAATTGGCCCGAAAATCAAGGTTAGGGCGTTCTTTTTATGTAATCGAGATCCCTATCACAGCATTTTTTAAAGCTGCTGCGGCCCCAGTGACATCAGTGTGTAGCGACTGGGATTCAATTGTTCGATAAGTCGGGAAACATCATCCAGCGTTACCGTCTTAATCTGATCGACTTCCTGCTGGACGGTCTGGTAATGATGATTATAAGTCCAATTGAATCCGAGGCTTACAAGTCGTCCCATGGGCTGTTCACACTTGAGTGTCATGGCGCTGAGAACTTTGTTGCGTGCTGTTTCCAGTTCTGCCTGTGTGACGCCATTGGTCTGAATATCCGTGTGCATGGCGTCAATCGTTTCCAGAACACTGCTGACCTTATCCGGCCCGCAGCAGATGTAGCTGTAGAACACACCCGCGCCGTCCATGGACTCACACTGCATCACGGCGATATCGGCCAGTGCCGGGTCCACCAAGGCCCAGTAATAGCGGGAGCCGGTTTCATCGCCCAGCATCATCCCCAAAAGCGAGGCCGCATAGCGACGCGGATCCTGCATCGAAACCGTCGGACTGAGCAGGCACAGGTGTTGGCGTACCAGATTGTCATTTTGAACGTGTTTTTTCTTGAACGTGCCTTCAAATTCACTCAGGGGTCGGGGCGAATCCATGGTTTCCCAGACGCCGCAATGTTTTTCGGCCAGTGTACAGAGGCGGTCGAAGTTGAAATTTCCGCAACAAGCCAAAACCATATTGTTCGGGGCATAGCGACTCGAAAAATAGTTCCGCATTTGGTCGGCACTCATGTCGGTAATGCTCTCATTGGTGCCGAGAACGCTGTTGCCGCAGCAGTGTGAGCCGAAATGCAGTGCCCGGCCCTGATCCATCACGTCAAACTGCGGCAAGTCCTTGTACATCGCGATTTCTTCGAGAATGACATTTTTTTCCAGATTAAAATCGTCATCCCGCAGTGTTGCCCGCATGAGCTGCATCCACAGGGCAGCGACATCTTCCAGGTATTCCGGCAGTACCGCCGCATAATAAACGGTATTTTCTTCACTGGTAAAGGCGTTAAACTTGGCCCCCAATCGGTCAAAGGCCTCGTTGACCTCCAACGGTGAAAGTTTTTCCGTGCCTTTGAACATCATATGTTCCAGAAAGTGCGAAACACCGCTGATTTCAGGGCTTTCGTCTCGTGAACCGGTTTTTACAAAAAAACCAACCGCTGCCGACTGAGCCGCGTCGTTAACCTCACCGATAATTGTCAGGCCGTTATCCAGTTGTCTGTGTTTAAATTCCATTATCTAAAGTCTCTGTCATCAAAGGGTTATATCGGTCGGACCGATGGTGACGACCGTGTAGTTTTCAAATGGATTGGCTTGAAGCACGCCTTCAACGTTGGCGATGCTGAGGGATTCGATCTTATCGCGTATCTCATCCAACTCGCGTACCCGGTTCAGCAGGAAGAAATCGCCAGCGATACCACCGGAACGGGCTGAAGTGGACTCACCCTGCATAATCAGCGACGTTTTGAGGCCGACTTTGGCACGCTGCATTTCGTCGGCAGTAATGCCGTCCTTGAGGGTGTTAAACTGCTCCAGCGTCACATCCAGAGTCTCCTGGGCCTTTTCAGGTGTTGTGCCTGCATAGCAGGAAATACCGGCGAAATCCTTGAGCGTCCGGTACCGTGCGCCAACGGCATAGCAAAGGCCGCGTTTTTCGCGTACCTCGGTAAACAGCCGGCTGCTCATACTACCCGACAGCACCGAAACGGCTGCCATTAACTCATAATAGCAGTCCGCGGAAATCGGCGGAACCGTTGTCATCAGCCCGATGTGCACCTGGGCGCCTTGTGTCGGGTAATGGGTATAAGGTTTTCCCTGAAAAACCGGCTCGATCACCGGCGGCTGGTATGGATCATCAACGCTGAACAACTGTTCCATCTGCCGGCAAACCGCATCAAAATCATAGTTGCCGCAAATCGAAAAGATGGTTTGCGACGGATGGAATGTTTGCTTGACAAGCTGTTGCACCGTTTCCGGTGTCAAGGCTGCCAATTCATCGGCTTTGCCCAAGGCTGACCGGCCGTACGGTTCCGGGTAAAATTGCTCGGCCAGATGGATCATGACCTTTTGACGCGGATCGTCGTCCAGGCCTTCCAATTCGCTGACGGCCAATTGCCGGGAAAGTTCAAATTGCTCGGCTTCAAGCTGCGGTCGCAGCAGGATATCTGCAAACAGATCCAGGGCCACCGACAGATTGCCTGCTTCCAGCGATGCACTGATATTCAGATGGTTGGCCGAGACCGATGTGTGCCGGTGAATCCCCAGTCCGTCCAAAGCTTCAATCAGTTGGCGGCTGTTGCGGTTGCCGGCGCCGCGGAACAGCCAGTCGCTGATGACTGCCGATGCTCCACAGCAACCCGCCGGCAGCATCGCTGCGCCTGCCGGCAGCAGAAAATGAAACGAAACGGATTGAACATGGTCGAGGCGTTCGCCCAGCAGCACCATGCCGTTTTTCAATGTATATTGATCTAATGTGCTCATATTTTTTTGCTTTGAGATTATGAGTATTCGTTGTGTTATGCGACCGCGGCTTCCGAGTCACTGTCGGTGCTTTCAAACTGAACGCTGATTTTCTTGCTCACGCCTTGAGTCTGCATCGTAATACCGTACAGAACGTCCGCAATACTCATCGTGCGTTTAGAGTGTGTAATCACGATAAACTGTGATAGCTTCTGGAACTCCTGGACAATCAGGTTAAACCGTTCGTTGTTGGCCTCATCCAGTGCCGCATCCACTTCGTCCAATACACAGAACGGCGACGGTTTGCTCTTGAAGACCGAGAACAGCAGGGCAATTGCGGTCATGGTTTTCTCGCCGCCGCTGAGCAGTGTGATGGTTCGTGGTTCTTTGCCCGGAGGCCGTGCGATGATATCGATACCGCTTTCGAGAATATCTTCGGGATTATCCAGCAGGATATCCGCCTTGCCGCCGCCGAAGAGTTTACGGAAAATCTGCTGGAAGTTTTCGCGGATGTCATTAAACGTCGTGCGGAATTTCTCCAGGCTTTCCTTGTTGATCTTGGCAATCAACTGTTCAAGCTGAACCTTGCTCTGGTTGAGGTCTTCGACCTGTGAGGCCAGGAAGTCGTAGCGTTCTTCGAGGTCTTTCTGCTGATCAATCGCATCAACGTTGACATTGCCAAGCCGCTCGATCTTACCGCGAAGCATCTTGATTTCTTCCCGGACCTGATCCCAGTCCACATCTTCCTGCTCAAAGCTCTCGTAGGCTTCAGCCAGTTCGATTTGCAATTCCTCGCGGACACGCTGGGTCAGGTCTTCTTCCTTCACCTGCAGTTGACTCAGGGAAAGCTCAAGCTGATGCGTGTTTTCCTCAACTTCCGACTGACGCGAACGGTAGGTTCTCAGGTCTTCTTCGTTTTGCTTTCGCTCCCGAAGCAATTCTTCGACGGCCCGGTGCAGTTTCACACTCATGGATTGGGCCTGTTCCTTTTCGACATACAACTCGGCCGTAATCGACTCGGCGGTCAAAATGTTGCGTTCGGTTTGTTCGATTTGATCGTCACAGCCCAATGCATCGGTTCGGGCCGACTCAATCGCCATCCGGCTGTGATGCATCTGGCTCTGAATCGCCGCGATTTGCTGGCGGACGGATTTCTGCTGTTCATTAACCTGACCGAGATAGATCTTGATTTCCGTCAGTTCTGCGTTGCGGCTCTGCTGGATGCGTCGCTGCTCTTCGAGCATGGCTTCCAACTGTTCAATATGGTCGTTGCGTTCGGTATTTATCTGTTCCAGTTCTTCGAGTTTCTGACGGGAGCCGTGTTCTTTCTGGACCGATTCCTGAATTTCCTCTTCCAGCATTCCAATTTCACCGGCGACAATCGGCTGCTGCTCTTTGAGGCGTTTAATATTCTCTTCCAGCACCCGCAGCCGCGAATCGGTGTCGCTTTTTTCCGTCGTGGCTTCATAAATGCTCGTTCGCAAGTCACTGCAAAGATGTTCCAGATGGTCATCCTTCTGTTCGGTTTCTTCCAGAATACCCTCATTGGCACGAATACGCTCGTTGAGTGTTTCAATATCTGCCTGAAGCTCCTGGATACGGCTCTTACGGGAGATCAGTCCGGCTTTCTTGCCAACCGGACCGACATTCAGCAGGTGCCCATTGGCGAAGACCTGCCCGTCCGGTGTCACGTAGCGATAATCGCCGCCTAATTGTGCCGACAGGGTAATCGCCGCGTCCAGCGATTCAACCAGCAGCACCCGACCCAACAGGCCCCAGACCACCCGGCTGAACAGGCTGTCATAGGTTACAAACTCCACCAGTCGGCCCAAGACGCCGCCATGGCCGGTAATATCGGTCTGGTCCATGAAGGGCGTCAGTCGGTCAGTACAGATGACGCGAATCCGGCTGTCCAGTGCATCCTGTAGTTCATGGTCCTGCAGGAATTGGCCGGTGCTGTTAATCAGCAGGGCGTCTGTCATACCTTCCAGCGCGGCCTCAACGGCCTGTGCATATTGCGGCTGAGCAACGATCACATCGGCGACAATACCGTCAATATAAGAACGCTGACCGGATTGGTCAGCCAGAATCTCACGGACTGCTTTGTTAAGGCCTTGCCGCTTGGCTTCCATATCGCTAAGAACATTTAATTCGCTGATATGGGCGCTGCGTTGTTCCTTAATGGACGCCATGTCTTCCAGTACCTGACTGCGGCGATCACCAATCGCTTGGCGTTCACTGCGTTTGGCTTCCAGACTCTCCTGCAGTTCGGCCAATACGGTCCGGATATCTTCCTGCCGGGCCTGCTGCTGTGCCTTCTCGGTTAGCCACTCGGTCAGTTGGTTTTCATCTTCCTGAGCCTTACCAGAAAGCCGCATTTTACGGCCGGAAAGGTTGTCGCGATAGCTGCTCAGGCTTTCAATTTCATTGTGCAACTGAGCGGTCCGGCGGACAATATCAATGATGCCGGACTTTTCATCTTCCAACTGGGCCTGCAATTCCGCACACTGGGAATTCACCTGCGAGATCATTTCCTCGGCTTCACGAAGCTGGGCGGTGCGCTGCTCGAACTGCACTTGGATATCGGCCTGCTGTTTCTGGCACTCGCCGAGTCGGGCAGAAAACTCATGTGTCTGCTCGGTCAGTTTTGCGATTTGCCCCGAAGCATTTTTCTTGCGGTCCAGCAGTTCGTCAGCGCGATGTTTCAGCATCGCGATCCGGTCGGCTTGTTTTTCAATGTTGGTCCGTGCAGTAATCAACGCATTATCCCAGCGGTTAATCTGACTCTCAGTCTCGTGCAGTTGATTGGACAGTTGGCTGACCGCCGAATCACAACGGGCGACATTGGCCGCGGTTTCGCTGAACTGATCTCGCCATTTGGCTAATGAGCCTTGTTTCTTTTCACGCTGATGGATAATCCGGTCGTATTCGGACAGCGAGTAATTGACCCGCAGTTCTTTCAGACGTTTGCTGTATTCAAGATAATTACGCGCTTTGCCCGCCTGCAGCTTAATACTGCGAAGCTGTTTCTGGACTTCGTTGACAATATCGGCCAGACGCAGCAGATTCTGTTCGGTTCGGTCCAGTTTGCGCAGGGCTTCTTTTTTGTGCGCCTTGTACTTGCTGATGCCCGCGGCCTCTTCAAAGATTAACCGCCGGTCCTGTGCAGACGCTTTCAGCAGTTGAGCAATCTGGCCCTGTTCGATAATCGAATAGGCACTAACACCGATGCCCGTATCCATAAACAGTTCACGAATGTCTTTCAGGCGGGCGGTTTTATTGTTGATCAGGTATTCGCTGTCGCCGTTGCGAAAGAGTCTGCGTGAAATCTGCAGTTCGTCCTGTTCAGCCTCGCCGCTGCCGGCGCCGGAGAATATCAGGCTCACCTCAGCCATGCCGCTGGGCTTGCGGCTGCTGGAGCCGCTGAAGATGACGTCGGCCATCTGGTCACTTCGCAAGCTCTTGGGGCTGCGATTGCCCAATACCCATTTCAGGGCGTCCACAACATTGCTCTTGCCGCAGCCGTTTGGCCCGACAATCGCGGTGATTTGCTGATTGATCAGAAGTTCCGTCTTGTCAGCAAAACTCTTAAATCCGTTAATAATAATCTTCTCAAGTCGCATTCGTTATCCTTAAGGTTGTTTTCAGCACCGCATTCACTCCTGGATTGGCGGCAAATCCTTTAACATCGGGTCAATCTCAGCGGGGGGGCCTGAAAGGAAGTGTGCCTTGACAGCGCCGCCGTCGCACATCTTCTTCAGAAAGGCAATAATTTCATCATAGGGAATAGCCAGTCCCGGTCGAATCCCCAAATGATTGTTGGTCTTGGGCAGCTCGCCCAGCGTATGCAGCAAATGGCTTAGCTCATAGCTGGAACTGAGTGGGCCGATGGTTCGCGGTCTCAGCGGATGCTTACGCGAAACAGAGACAAACTTGTCTCCGGGTTTAGCATTGATAATAATTGCACCGTCATCGGATTGCATAAAAAGATTCTTTTCGCAGTAGATTGGAGAACCAAATAAGACAATTCGCGGCGTCTGCTGTTGGAATACATAAACGATCTTGGGGCCGGCACAGGCCACGCTGTCAACGACAAAACTGCCGGCAATAATTTTACGCTTGACCACCGGGCTTCCGATTCGCAGCAATGCTTCATAGGCAGCCATCCGAACCTGAATATCCGTGTCGTTGAGAGCGACCATCAAAGCCGAGCGTGCGTCACTGCGATTTGTGTTATGGGCAATAGCCCTGGCTGCCTCTAACCGGTGCGGACTTTTTGGATTTATCAGAATATTTCGTAAAACTGCAATGGCCCGTTCATCGTCAATGTTCAGCATACACCGGGCTGCATGGAGTTGAACGGTTCCGTCTGAGTGCTTCAGATGCGCGGCCAGCGGTTCGGCTGCCTGTCGTCCAATTGCTTCCAGAGCAATTTCAGCTTCCTCCTTATTGGGTTGGTTTGCAACCTGGTCAACCAGCGAGGCGATGCGTTCTTCTTTGATTTTTGCGGCATCACCCAATTGTAGTGACTGGACCATTTTCAAGAAACGCTCCTTTTGTGTTTGATAGCGGACTGGAATGTAAAGCTCGATTTGCGCGTCAGAAATTGCTTTGGCGGTTTTTTCTCCGAATCGCTCATTGATACGGTTACGAATGACATTGGCTACGCGGAAATCCGGCGAGTTCAAAACCAGTGTGATTTTCTCCTGTTTTAAAACTTTTGCTCCACCCAGCACATACCATATCTCATCGCTGGATTCCGGTGTGAGTGTATTGGTAAAAATAGGCCCTTCTACAGTTGCAAACGTCTTGGAGAATGCTGTAAACTGGGCAATGTTTGTAAGTCGGCTTAATTCCTTCAATTCCGTCGTATATAAATGCCCGCCGTCCAGCGAAATTGTCTGTGTTCCGGAAAGGGGCCGTACCGAAACATCAAAGGTTTCCTGTCCGGAGATTAATGATGGAATGACGCCAAAAACTTCAACCACAGCGGTGTTTTTGCTTGCAATAAAGGCGCGGGGGCTGATGCCGTTATCACCGGGAATCTGCTTCCAAATATATTTTTCCAGTTCCCGGCGAATGCGGGGAGGACATTCCGATGAACCGGTTCCCGGCAGACCGGCAACGATACCAATGCCGCGTAACGGAATCGATTCAAAAAAATAAATTTCAGACACAGAACCAATTGTGTCTTCAGCACTTAGACCGTCCGGTGTTGGTGTTGGCTGAATCTGCTGACAACCAACAATAAAGATTGCTAAAATTATCCAAAATAATCCCAAAAAGTTCCGTGAGGCTCCCATTTTTTACCCTTTCAAAGCCAGGTATCGTATAGTTATAAAAGTATTTTCCGGCCTTAATGAGCGCATACAATGCGCAATAGATTACAAGACACACTAAGATATGAATAATAGGGGTAAACGTCAAGGATATTCTATATTATCGGGCAATAGGAGACGTTTTTAAGGGTTTTTTGTGTATTTCAATGTGATTCAATCAAAGCAAATGCTATGTCCTAATTTTTTATTGAGTATGAAATGCGACACGGATGTATTACTATTAAAAGATGGGAAGTGTCTTATGGCATGAGGAATCAAGAGAAGCAGGGGTTTTTGGAAACCCCTGCTTCTGAATTAACTGTCAACAAAGATGCTTAAAATCAAGGATGTTCGTCAATTTAGTTACTGGCGTCGAGCA
>JANQGW010000209.1 GCA_028282905.1 Sedimentisphaerales bacterium
CACCCAAATTCAACCGAAAGATAAAAAAGGACGGCCGCGATTTTATCATCCATTTGAAAGCGGGCCAGACGCTCACCGGCAAACTGCCCAAGCCGGACAGTCTGCCGCCGCAGCCGGAAATCTCAAAAGAAGTTGAAAAACGTCTTGAGCGAATCAACGACCTTGCGAAAAAATAATAGGGAACTCTGGGAATATTGTAAAATTATTTTCCAGCTTGATTTTATTTATATTGCAGATAAAATAGCCTTTTCAAGCCAAGTCTTACACCCGCAGACCGGTTCGTAAAATCGCGTTCAGGCTTAATGGAGTCCTTTATGGACAGGGCGCTATGCGATTTTCAAGTCTTGAGCCGACACAGAGAAACTCATTCTGTGCCATGGATATCCTGTCATAATTCCACATATCTATATACACTGGCATCTTCTGTACATTTCAAACGCAATTTTCAAATCTGGAAAATAAATCCATATAAATTGAGAAAGTGAGGTGCTTTATGGAAATGGCAATGGTTCGTGAATGCGAAGTGGGTGACTGTTCTTACAATTGGGAACACCGGTGTCATGCTTTTGCGATTACAATTGGCGACGACGTACATCCGATGTGTGACACATTTTGCCGTTCTTCCGGCAAAGGCGGAACCAGTGAGGCAATTGCCGGAGTCGGTGCCTGCAAAGTTTCAGGCTGTTCGCACAACAATCACCTTGAATGCGAGTGTTCGGAAATCAGTGTCGGATACCGCGGCGAAGAAATTGACTGCATGAATTTCGAATCCCGCTAACAGTCCCAGATCCAACAATAGGAAATAGCATTGGAAGCAGCTCTTACAATAAGGGCTGTTTCTTTTTTTTGGCAAATATTTCTTCATAAAATGCACATGTAATTGGATTTGTATGGCGTTAAGCCTTACAAGGATTCCAGGGAAGGGCGGCGGAGAGGGTTATTACTTCATATTTTAAAAGGTTTTAGTGACTCCTTAGTGGGGAGTTTTGTGATCTGAGATTAAAAAACACAATAATTATTGCAAAAAATATACTTTTCAATGTCTATATACGTAGATAGTGTTGTAATGATTCAATGTTACGGTTTTTCAGGTGTATTGTGGATAGAGAATTGAATAAAAATAAAGATCTTCGCACGGACATGTGGTCCGAGCGGTTTCTCAATCTGCTGATGCTGAATAATAAGAAGATTTACACATTTATCTTCACCATGGTTCACAATCACTTTGATGCCGATGACATTATGCAGGATACGGTGACATTTATGTACCGGAATTTTGATAAATATCAGGAGGGCAGTAATTTTGCGGCATGGGGGATCAAGATCGCCCATTACCGTATTCTGAACTATCGCAGAAAACAGAAGGGACATGTTCATTTTGATGCGGAACTCTATGACATGATCAAAAATGAGACCGAACATGTCCAGGATGATGTCAATGTGAAACTCGAAGCACTGCAGCGATGCAGAGGTAAGCTGCCAAAGGCTGATAACAGGATTCTTGAAATGCGGTATGACAGTAACGTTAGTGTGAAAGATATCGCCGAGTATTTCGGTCAATCGACGCATAGAATTTACAGGTCGGTGGCGCGTATTCATGATATGCTTCTCCGGTGCGTCCGGAAAGCTCTCGCAAGGGAATATTGATAAGATGGATAGTCGTAACAATATCGAATTGGCTGAATTGATACTTGAACTGATTCGCGGGACACTGAGTCAGCAGCGGTCGGAGTATCTCTTTCAACGTCTCAAAGAGGATGCTGAGGCGAGGCGATATTATATCGAGTTTATGGCGATCCATGCCGGCCTGCAGGGGCATGTGGATAACAAAGAATCAAGAGCTTCGGGCATGTCGGAGGTGAGTGAATTAGATAGTGCGCTTCTGGCGCTGGCTGAGAATGAAAAGACAGCCATGGCCGTTGATATTCCAGAGCCTCAAGAAGCACCCCTTCCGGTGCGGCCGCTGGAAACAGTTCGCCAGGAAATTCGACAAAAACGAAAAATTTCAAAGCTGGATGTTTATACGATAGCTGTATCCGTTGCCGCGGTATTTTTCCTGGTTGCACTGGTTTTGTTGAAACCGGTCGGAGGGCGGCCTGTTGCGGTACTGACGGATACGTCTAATGCCGGATGGGAAGGGATCGAAAGTCATTTTTATGTTGGCAACAGCCTTTATCGAGGCCCGATGACGCTCAAGAGCGGTTTCGCGGAGATTACCTTTAAGAAGGGAGCCAAAGTGATTGTCCAGGCTCCCGTAGAATTCGAATTGGAAAGTGACAACTCGATGCTGTTGTATTCCGGGCGGCTCTCAGCGATTGTCCCGGAAACCGCGATTGGTTTTACGGTTCAGACATCCGATGCGGCGGTCATTGATTACGGAACAGAGTTTGGTGTTGTTTCGAGCCAGGATGGAAAGACCGAAACACACGTCTTTACCGGTGAAGTCGAAATGCAGACTCTGGGAGTTGGGGAGTTAAAATTGACAAAGCGGCTGCGGGGTGGCCAGCGAGGTGTTGTGACTGACGGCGAACTTGATGTCAGTCGCCTGTCGGGCAGTTCCAGGGGATTTGTTAGAGATATGGATGAGATTCGCTTCGGGAACGGTTTCCTTGGACGCAACCTCGTGGTTAACGGTGATTTTGAGGCCAATCAGGATGTGCCGGAAATCGGCAATCAGGACTTTAACTACCTTGGGCACAACCTCGACATTGTTGGGTGGCAGGACGAAACGCTGGCCACCGTTGTCCCCTATAATGCGATGACAGGATATTATTTTCAATATCAGCAAGTAGACAAAGTGCCGCTTCCATCCAATCGCGGACGGTTTTTCTTCTGTGGGGTGGAGTCAGGAATCGTTTGGCAGGAAGTCAATATTTCCGCTCTTTCCGAACAGATTAATACCGGGGATGTAAGGTATGACCTTTCCGCATGGCTCGGAGGCTGGGCGGAACATCTAGACAATGCCGTCATCACGGTGCATTTTCTGGATTGGTCAGACTTTGAAGTTGGCAAGGCGAAGATTGGGCCGCTGACGATGGAAGAAAGAGATGCGCAAATGCTGTTTTCTAAACGAACAGCTGCGGGCAGCGTTCCGGTTGGGACGCAGCTCGTCCGACTTGAAATTGAGACATTTGAGGGCACGGGTGCCGCAGATGCTTATATAGACAATCTTAGTCTCATACTAAATATCAATTAAATAAATCGTCCCAATACAGGGGATGTCCGGGGAGAAGGTGCGCACTTTTCGAGCTGACAAAGGAAAAATGCGTTCCAAAAGTGTTTTTAAAGAGCACCTTGTGATTTTGTGAAAGATTCAGAAAAAGAGGTACTTATGACATGTAATAAAGGTTTGATCTGGACTGTTATACTCCTCAGCGTATTCTGCGTGTCGGCCCACGCAAATATGTTGACCAACGGCAGTTTTGAAACATCGAGTCCGACCGGCTGGACGCCGGGATTTACCAGTGTAACCACAGTTTATTACTCTGGTCCGGCGCCGAGCGGTTCAGGGCCGACCTATGGGACCGGCTGGGGGGCAAACGGCGGCTGGGGCACAATGGGAAGTTCCTCACAGGCCGTGGATGTCACCGCGTATGTCGGCAATTCCTATGTTTTCAGCGCGTGGCTGTCATCATGGACTGCTGACACGGACTATGCGGAGGTAACACTGGAATTCTTTGACGCATCATCCTCATCGCTCGACAGAGTTCTCTTTGACGGCAATAGCGGCACCAGCAGCTATATTGTTGGTTCGGCCAATAGCTCCGGCCAGGCGGATTCTTCCGTAGCATGGACCCAGGACAACTGGACGTTGTATGAGGTATCCGGAATTGTGCCGACCGGGGCGGTTCAGGTGGTAGTGACGCTTTCCAGCAAATCCGTTTCCAGCAATGGAAATGATGGTTACATCGATTTGGTCAATCTTGACATCACGGCAGGACCGAGCGTGATTGTCACGGAAACCGACGGTGGCACATCCGTGACCGAAGCCGGTTCCGCTGATACCTATACGTTGTCATTAAGCGAACAGCCGAGTGTTGATGTTACGGTTACGGCAACACCCGCTGATGAGCAGATTGACCTTGGTGCCGGCCCCGGTAATGCCGTGGCGGTAGTTTTTACAAGCGGCCCGACCGGTAACTGGGCGACGCCCAAGACGATCTCGGTGACGGCTGTCGATGATGATGTGTATGAAGGAAAAGCCGCACATGAAACGTTGATTACGCACACCGCGACTGGCGGTGATTATCAGGGCAGTTCGATCAGTACGGTATTGGTTGGGGTGTTTGATAATGAACAGACGTGTGGGGATTGGGGATATTTTAAAACGGATTTAAACCGCGACTGTCATGTGAATCTGCTTGATTTCGCGATATTCGCGTCCTATTGGACCGGCAGTATGGACTAGTTGAACGCTATTTGACTAAAGGCAAAACATAATGATCATTCGATATAAGAAAATATTATTTGTAACGGCTTGCGTCACACTTATCGCGGTAGCCTTCGGTACGACGGCATATACTTCCGAGTGGAGTTTTGCAACCGGCTCACCCGTTCCAGTACTCGGCCCCGGAACATTGACGGGCGTTAATACAACCGGAGACGGATTAGCAACGGTTGGCGGCAAAACCGCAATGCATTTCGGTCCGCATGATGGCAGTGCAGGCTATCAGCTTCGCGTTAATACTCTCTCGGACCCAACCCAGTTTACCATGGTTTTTGATCTGTTTGTCGCGACAAGTAACAACGATGGATTCCTGCCGCTGTGGAACGGCAGTGCGACAAATGCCAATGATGCTGAATTGTTCCTTCGTCCCTCCACCGGAGGCTACTGGAGCGGTTCATATTTTGACAGTCCGACAGTGTCATGGGCCAAAGGGCAGTGGAATCGCTTTGTCTATGTCAATGATAATGCCAACGGGGCTTCCCGAATATATATCAACGGTGTCCTTTCTCAGGAGTTTGGACTGTCGCCGGACTATATCTATTCCGGTGTGACCAACCCCGCATGGTTGCTAACCGATAATGCCGGCGAAACCACCGATGCGTATATTCTGAATTTTGCGTTTACCGATGAATTGTTGACAGCATCCGAAGCAGCGGCTCTGGGCGGTGCCAGTGAGACAGGAATATTTGCAACCTCAACACCCGACCCGATTGAGACGGTGGTAGGGCCGTATGTCCAGTTTACCGGCCCGCACACAGCCGTGGTACGCTGGGATACGTCCGACGATTGTGATTCTATTGTGGAATACGGTTTGTCAACATCATCACTGAACTCAAGAGTACATACAACTGCGGAAACCAAAAAGCATGAGGTTGTCCTGAATGATATTCACATCAAGGATAAATATTTCTTCCGTGTCGGAAGTACAATTTCCGGCAGTGAACAATTCGGCGATGTATTCTGGTTTGATAATAACATTAACTATTCCCGTGTGAGTGTCGCCGATGCTGATTCGCCTTATGGACCGGATGCTTTGACACCATTGTATGAACAGGCGGCTGATTATATTGTTTCCCAGTCAGGAGTGACCAAAGGCATCTGTCTTGTCTATGGCTGCGGCGAAGGGCGATTAGCCTTCGAACTGGCCAAGCGTACAGATATGATGATTGTTGGTGTCGATACCGACAGCGCGAAAATCGAGACAGCCGCGCAGAAGCTGGTTGAAGCCGGTGTCTATGGCGCACGTGTAACAGTGCGGCAGGTGCCGACACTGGATAACTTGCCGTTTTCCAAGTTTATGGCCAACCTGATCGTTTCGGATACGATGATTGCAACCGGCCAGTGCCCCGGCTCGTCGTCAGAGATGTTTCGCCTGTTGCGACCCAGCGGAGGTGTGGCTTTACTGGGCCAGCCGACCGGATGTCCCACGCCGCTTACTCAGCCGGCACTTGAGGGATGGTTAAACGGCCTGTCTTACAATACAACCAATGACAGTGAAGGGCTTTGGTCCAAAGTCGTCCGGCCGGACCTTCCCGGTGCAGGCTGGTGGACTCATGCACACGGTGGCCCTGATGGTGCGGGCAATTCAAATGATTCACTTGAGGGTGGACGAGGCGCAGGTGACTTCGAACTGCAATGGGTAAGCTGGCCTGGGGCTGACGCAAAAGTTGACCGTCAGGTTCGCGGCCACAGCCCGATAACCAACAAAGGTCGGATGGCGTTTCGCGGTTTTAATCGGATCATTACACTGGATACGTATAATGGTTCTATCCTGTGGTCGCTTGAGATTCCCGGCCTGAACCGATTCAATATTCCGCGTGACAGCGGGTGGTTCTGCATAGACGATGATTCTGTTTATCTGGCGGTTGACGATGACTGCTGGAAGTTAGATACGCAGACAGGGCAGCGGGTTTTGACGCATCAACTTGACGATGACGGGTATGACTGGGGTAACGTAATTCGGTATAACGACAAGCTTTATGGCAGTGCTGTGCTTGACGGCTCGTTCTATACCGGCTGGTGGGGAAGCAGTAATTGGTACGAAAGTCAGGACTCAAAGATATGCAGCAAATATCTTTTTGCCAATAACCTTGACGGAAGCAGGGCGTGGACGTACGACAGTGCTGACCCAGATAAGGGCGTGATCATTAACAGCACGGTCTGTATGGGCGGCGGAAGGGTTTATTTTGTTGAAAGCCGTAACCCTTCTGCAGAGTCATTGACAACGGGGCGGATCGGAAGTCAGTTGTGGACAAACATGTATCTGGTGGCGTTGAACTCTGAAACCGGCGTGAGAGTATGGGAGCAGGATCTAAAGTCCGGCGCAGGGGGCAATCCTGTTGTCGCGAATGGGACAGCGATTATTCATTTAATGTATTCGGATGAGACGGTTGTGCTGGAGTGCTCCGATACTCAATATTATATTTACGCTTACAATGCATCGACCGGTGCTGCAAAATGGAACAAGAGTGCATCGTGGCCAAAAACAGGCAGAGATCACGGCTCACACCTTCAGCGTGTGGTGATCTCAAATGGTCGAGTCTGGGGAGCAGGCAGTATACATGGCCTTTCACTCGTTAATGGTTCGACACCAGGTGGTCCTTCAATGCCATTAACAATTTGTGGTACAGTCTCGGCTGCCGGCGATGTCTTTATGGGCCGGTTCAATAAGGGCGACATGAAGGTCTGGGATTCACAAAACGGTGCGCTTAGCGAGTGGGATCGTATTCGTACAAGTTGTTATATAAATGTCCTCGGCTGCGGTGGTATGATACTGGCACCGGAAGGCGGCGGGGGCTGTGACTGCTATGACGGCGGCTTCCACACATCGACGGCATTTATTAAATCGGAAAACTAAATCAACCCCTGTGCAAATTGCAAATGGGATATACGGAGTTAATTGAATGAATTTCGACACCATCAATTCACGAAAAGGGATGTTTTTAAGGCGGATGGCTTTTCTGCTGCTTTTGGTGACGGCACCGGCGGCATTGGCCCTCGATTGGCCCGGTTATATGCATGATAATAGCCGCACCGGTGTCACCGCCGAGTCGCTGGTTCTGGCTGATCTTGATCAGGGATGGGTGTATGAGTCTCCTTCGCCGCCGATGCGTGCCTGGAGTGACGGCCCGCTTTGGGATGCCTATTCAACGGGCAATTCAGTCCCGATGCGTGATTTTGACACGGCAATCTTTGTAACGGTGGCTGGTGAAAATGTTTATTTCGGGTCATCGGTGACAAACTCCGTGCATTGTCTTGATGTTTCAACCGGGACGCAAAATTGGTTTTACCGCACGGACGGGGCGGTTCGTTTTCCGCCGACATTTTCCAACGGCAAGCTCTACTTTGGCTCCGATGATGGTTATGCCTATTGTATCGATGCCGTAACCGGCTCGATGGTCTGGAAATACAGTCCCAGTGCCAGCCAGCGTGTGCTCTTTAATAACGGCAACCTGATTACACAATGGCCGATTCGAACCGGCACGGCTGTCCTTGACGGCAAAGTCTATTTTGCTGCGTCACTGGTCCCGTGGGAAAGCACTTATCTGTGCTCCGTTAATGCTGAGACCGGTTCTGCAAACGGCAGCGGACTGTACAAGACAAGCGGCGGTATCGCACCGAACGGGGCAATCTTAGCCTCAGAGCAGTATTTATATCTACCGCAAGGTCGGTATTACCCACATGTGTTTAATCGTGCCACCGGAGCCTCGGCAGGAGTTCTCAGCGGCTCAGCAGGCACTTTCGCCTTGCTAACTTCGGACGGCCCGTCAACCGGCATTGTTTACGGCAGCGGCAGATTTAGTACTTCCGGGCATCTTTCAACCGGCTCGAATGACAGGATTGCCAGCTATCCAAACGGCAAATGCCTCGTTGTGGCCAATGACACATCCTATACGATTACCGAAACCTCGACTGTCCACACGACGTCCGGCTACAAATACAACTACAACACCAAGCTCGTGGCCCTGGACCGGAGCAATGGTGGTGCCGTGAAATGGCAGCATACCTGTAATACCCGCAAGTTTACGATTATTCTGGCTGGCGACCTTCTTTATACCGGCGGCGTAGGCAAGGTCGAAGCGCACAGCATCACTGATGGCTCTGTTGTCTGGTCGGCACCGGTTAACGGTCGGGTACGAGGCTTGGCCGCCGCCAATGAACGACTGTTTGTCAGTACAGACACCGGCAAGATTTATATGTTCGGCTCCTCCAGTGTTCCGGCGGATTTTGACGGCAATGGAACGGTAGATGCCGATGACCTGATGACACTGATTGGCGATTATCTTGATTGTACAGATCCGGAGACGCCGGGCTGCGACAATCTGAACTGAAAATGAAGGTGTCAAACAGTAATGCACGAATAAATGTTCCTTTATAATTACTTTTAAAGGGTGAGATGGTAATTTTTTTGGAGGCACTTGAAATGAAAAGCAGCAAAGTAGTTGTGATGTGTGTGTTGTCAATTTGTATGGGAGGTGCGTTTGCCAATATGGTTGTTAATGGCAGTTTTGAAGATGCCAGCCCGACCGGTTGGCCTCCCGGTTTTACCCGTGTAACGACAGCCTATTATGAAGGTCCTGCTCCTGCCGGAGCCGGAGAGGCATATGGCGCCGCATGGGGTGCTGATGGCGGTTGGGGGACCATGGGCAGTTCCTCGCAGGAGATTGATGTTACGGCACTCGCAGGTGGACTCTATACCTTCAGTGCATGGTTGTCTGCATGGACAAATGATTCCGACTATGCCGAAGTGACGCTGGAGTTCTTTGATGTAGGCGATGTCTCTGTCGGTAGTGTTTTCTTTGACGGAAACGATGGCCTCAGTGAGTATATTGTTGGTTCTGCAAACGCTGATGGTCTGGCTGACGCTTCTGTTGCATGGACTCTGGCTAACTGGTCACTATATAAGGCTACCGGAACTGTTCCGGTGAATGCGGTTAAGGCCGTGATTACGCTCACTAGTAATTCGGATGGGGGGAATGGAAACGATAGTTATGTTGACCTTGTTAGCTTTACGGTCAATATCAATGGAGCCGTGCTGATCAGTCCGGCGGATGGTCAGATTGGTGTCCCGGTTACAACAGATGCAGTAGCGGACACGCCCGAAGCGATTACCCATACAACACTGACTTGGGGTTCTCCTGTGGGCTATGTGGGGGCGGAATATGATGTTTATTTCGGTACAACTGAGCCGAATTATCTCGAATCCGATTACGGCCTGACGTTGCTGAATACCGGCGGCCCAACGACCGACACTGCCATCGATCCAAGTCCTTTGTCGGACCTTGCTTATGGAACCGAGTATTACTGGGTGGTTGATTCATATGAGCCAAACCTTGTAACGCAAATTCCAACACTGCATCGCGGTTCACCTTGGGTATTTCAGACCGTTGTTGCCGATCCCATCCCTGACCAGCAGCCGCAAGACACCGCTGCGTTTCCGATGGAATCAGCCAGTTTCACAGCGACGGCTAGCAGTGTATCGGCACTGAATTATCAGTGGAAAAAAGTAACCGCCGCCGGTGATATCGATGTGCCCGGTGCAACTGCTTCAACACTGATAATTACAGATATCGAAGTTTCCGATGAGGGCTTTTATTTTTGCCAATTTACTAATGACAGCGGTAATCCCGTTAACTCCGATTCAGCCCTGTTGACGGTCAAACGTAAGCTTGTTCATCTTCCGCTGGATGGTGACACACTGGCAGGTGCCGGGACTACCATTGATGGTGTCGGAAACGGCGAACTTGAATGGGTTACGGGGATTTCTGGAAACGCTGTTAATTTCACACAAGACAATGCAGACCCGAGCATTTTCGACTATATCAAACTTGCCGATGATGCCAATGATCTTCATTTTGCAGACAGAACCGACTTTACGGTTTCGCTATGGGTCAAAGGTAATTACGCTTCGGGAGAAGGAGCCGATGTTTCGATTATCTCGAACAAGAACTGGAACTCCGGTGCCAATCAGGGCTGGGTAATTCATAACGGCTATGGAAACGGACGCTCGGGATGGAACTGGAAAGCTGCCGATGGCGCTCGGAAAGGGTATGGCCTATCCGATGAAGAGAATCATTATATTAATGACGGCCAATGGCACCATATTCTTGTTTCACATGACCGCGACGGAAATGCCGATTTCTACTTTGACGGTATGTTGAAAAACCAAACCGATATTGCCGGCGATGGGAACATCGACGCCGGGCTGCCCACAGTCATTGGGACCGATGGCGCAGAAGGAACGGAATGGCAATATGCTTTTGTCGGTTCAGTGGATGAAGTGGAAATCTGGAACTATACCATGGACCGTGTTGAAGTTGCGACGTTGTACACCGATATTGCCGGCGGTTCAGTGTGTGTTGCCGATCAGGACAACCCGAACGCATCGAGTGTAATGGACTTTAATGCCGACTGTAAGGTTAATTTGCTTGATTTTGCCGCATTTGCACTTGAATGGATGGATTGCAATCGTGTTCCTGTTTCACATTGTGAACTGTAATAATTGAGCATAAACGCAGCAGGTAAAATACGACCCCGGTTTTATCCTGCTGCCTTCAGAAGAGCATTGGATTGTAATGGTGATATTATGAAAAATCGGAGTAATCGATTATTTTTGGAGGTATTAATGATGAGATGTAAAATGTTACTTTTGTCAATATTGTGTTTTGGTTTCGCCGCTTCAGTTTTTGGCGTGGACGTGACCGATTACACATCAGAGTGGAGCTTTAAAACGGGTGAACCGGTATTGATTACCGGCCCCGGCGCCCTCGTTGGTGTAAACACCGACACCGACGGACCGGATTCGATCGGCGGTGAGGCCTGCACTCACTTCGGTCCGCATGACGGCAGTGCCGGCTATGAGCTTCGAGTTAATAGACCCGAGGATCCGCATCAGTTCACAATGATTTTTGACTTGTTTGTGGCCGATGATAACAGTGATACCTTCCTGCCACTGTGGCAGGGCAGTGCGACGAATTCTAATGATGCCGAGCTGTTTCTGCGTCCGACAACCGGTGGGTATTGGTCCAGTGGTTATGTCGATACTCCAACAATCGCGTGGGTTAAGGGGCAGTGGAACCGCTTCGTCTATGTCAATGATTACGATGCCGGTTCTTCGCAGATTTATGTCAACGGTGAACTATCTCATGACTTTGGTTTGTCGCCGGACTATATCTATTCCGGCATCACCAATCCCGCATGGCTGCTGACCGACAATGCCGGTGAAACCACCGATGCCTATATTCTGAACTTTGCGTTTACCGATCAGCTTCTAACCGCGGAAGACGCGGCCGATCTGGGCAGTGCCAATTCCGCTGGTGTCTTTATCACCGAAGGCATCGCCTGGAATCCGATGCCTTATGATGGTCAGGGAATTGATGATTCGGCGTATGTGCCGGTTGATCAGGTTCTCAGTTGGAGTACCGGTGTCGATGCGAATGATGTACCGATGGCGGCCATTACCGGTCACTACATCTACATTGACAAGAACAAAGATGCCATCACCGATGTAAACACCGTACCGGGGTCTTCGGATTATACGCTGGCGTACACCGCTTCCCTGCCGGTTGCTGATGAAAACTATCAGCCCAGCACTGATGGCGGTGCGGATTTGGATCGTGACAGCGTCTATTACTGGCGTGTCGATGAACTGCTGCCGAATAATGAGTACATTCAGGGGGCGGTCTGGGCCTTTGGCACAACGATTACAGTTCCCGAAGTTACCCAGCATCCGCAGGACACTGCCGTATTCCCCACCGAAACAGCCGTAATGACAGTCACAGCCACCAGTGTCAGCCCGCTGAACTACCAGTGGAAGAAAGTCGATGCCGCAGGTGACATTGATGTACCGGGTGCAACATCTGCTACCCTGACGATACCGGACGTTGATATGGATGATGAAGGTTACTATTACTGTGTTCTGACCAACGACAGTGCGACGCCGGTTAACTCCGAACAGGCTTTGCTGACCGTCAAACGCAAGCTCGTTCATCTGCCGCTGGATGGTGACACACTGGCCGGTGCCGGCACAACGATTGATGGTGTCGGAAACGGCGATCTCGAGTGGGTCACGGGGATATCCGGAAATGCCGTGAATCTGACACAGGACAACGCAGACCCCAACATCCTTGACTACATCAAACTTGCTGATGATGCCAATGATCTGCTCTTTGCTGATCGAACAGACTTTACGGTCTCACTTTGGGTGAAAAGTGCCGGCGGTTGGGAAGAAGACCCGTCGATTATTTCCAATAAGGACTGGTATAGCGGCACCAATGTGGGCTGGGCCATTGCTGCTGAGAGCGGTGGCGACAGTTGGCAGTGGAATTATTATACCACCTCCAGTTCACGCGATGACTATGACCCGCTCACACAGAGTATCATTGATGGCGAGTGGCACCACATCCTTGTTTCGCATGATCGCGATGGTAACGCCGCACTATTTTTTGATGGTGCTCAAAGGGCTGTGGTGGATATTTCAGATCATACCAGTACCATCGACGCCGGACTCCCGACCGTCATTGGTACCGGCGGTGCAGAGGGGGCCGAGTGGCCTTATGGGTTTGTTGGCGCTGTTGATGAAGTGGAAATCTGGAATTACACCATGGATCGGGTTGAGGTTGCGACGATGTACACCGATCTTGCCGGCGGATGGATTTGTGTGGCCGATCAGGAGAATCCCAATGCATCGAGCGTAATGGACTTTAATGCAGACTGTCAGGTTGATCTGCTTGACTTTATGGAATTTGCACTTGAATGGATGGATTGCAACCTCGTGCCTGCTGCAGGCTGTGGTTTGTAAATAATTAAGCATGAAATAGCAGGGCAAGACCAGAGCACGGGGCTTGCCTTGCTTTCCTGTAATTGTGTTAAATCCGGAAAACCGGAATAAGTTTAATGTTCATATTTTTTTTGGAGGCATGGAACGATGAAAACGAAAGTATTGGTCATGGCAATGATTTGTATCGGTCTGACAACAACCGCTTTGGGTACGACGGCTTACACGTCGGAGTGGAGTTTCTCGACCGGAGCACCGGTGTCGATGATGGGCCCGGGCACACTGGTGGGTGTCAACACAGACACCGACGGTCCGGCAACGATTGGCGGTCAGGCCGCAACGCATTTTGGCCCGCATGACGGCGATGCCGGCTATGAACTTCGGGTGAATATGCCTGATGACCCGACTCAGTTTACAATGGTATTTGATCTGTTTGTGGATGAAAGCAACGAAGATACCTTTTTGCCGCTGTGGCAGGGCAGTGCGACAAATGCCAATGATGCCGAGCTCTTTTTGCGTCCGACAACCGGTGGATACTGGTCGGGTGGTTACGTCGACACGCCGGCGACCCCCTGGGCCAAGGGGCAGTGGAATCGCTTTGTCTATGTAAATGATTACGACGCCGGGGAATCCCAGATATATGTCAACGGTGTGCTCTCTCACGATTTCGGTCTGTCGCCGGACTACATCTATTCCGGCATGACCAATCCCGCGTGGCTGCTGACTGACAATGCCGGCGAAACCACCGATGCGTACATTCTGAACTTTGCATTTACCAATGAACTGCTGACTGAGGCCGATGTTGCGGCTTTGGGCGGCGCTGATGCCGCGGGTGTCTTCGTTCCCGAACCGGCGACAATGCTCCTGCTGGGCCTGGGCGGTTTCGGCCTGCTGCGCCGTCGCAAATAAGTGTCTGTAAGGATTTAACTGCTGCAGTGTGAATGTGTAAGCGTGTGTGAACAGCAGTTAAAGAGATGAAAAGATAATTCATTGAAAAACCGGATAATGTTCAGGGGTCACATTGATTGATATGTCAATGTGACCCCTGGAAACCAGCTTCTGAGACAGACAGATATTTGGGGGATTAGAAAAAGTTGATAGTCCCTGATGATTTGACGGGTGAAATAGAATAGGTTATAATAAGACAGTAAGGAAAGAATCATGAAAACAAGAAAAGGCTTTACGCTTATCGAATTGCTGGTGGTCATTGCGATTATTGGGTTGTTAATGGCGATCATTCTGCCATCCCTGAAATTGGCCAAGGAAAAAGCCCGGCAGGTCGTCTGTGCCTCGAACCTGAGAGGCCTTGGCGTAGGAGTCTCTGCGTATCTGAATGATAATGATGACACCTTCCATCACGGGCGTAACAACGGCCTGTGGGTCAATTGGCAAACCGGTGAAGACCTTCCGTATGACCACAGCTATGCCTACTGGGGCGTTGCCTATGCCATGTACACCAGCGAAAAGAAGGCCTTTGAGTGCCCGGGTGTCAGAGTCGGCGATGTGGACTGCTGGACCCTTCCCGGTGAACAATTCGCAGGTCAGGATCCGGCTGAAGTATTCGAATACTTTAAAAATTGCGCTTTTGGTTTGAACAATTACACGAATTCATCCGCAAGCAAAAGGGTTAAATTTTCACAGTTTAAAAATACTGGAAATGTTATTTTTGCTCAGGACCATATCGAGCAGCTCATGGACAGTGTCAACAGTGACATGTTTTGCATTGGTCCCAATGTCTCGATTAACCTAACGCAGTGGAGAAATCATTCCGGACTACGGCAAATTTATCCGCAGGCCGTGCAGGGATGCTTCCGCCACGGTAAGAAAAGCGGCAAAAACGGTGTTTCCAATACGCTTTGGCTGGATGGCCATGTCAGTCCGATCGCGGAAACAACTGGCGAAGACGTTCCGGTAGCTTGGTATACCGGAAAGAGACCTAATTAACCTTTGTATGACAGGTTAAAACTTCCGGACTTTTCGGCTTTACGGAATGCTTTTTATGGCGGCGGTTATATTTCTGCAGCAATCTTACATTTAATGTCTAAAAATATTATTTACAGGGATTAAAAGTTAGAGGACGGATTATTGAGAAGGCATTTAATATGTCTTGAATAGAGTGGAACTGTATGCCAACTCGACAAGTGTTATCAGCCTGGTTTTGAAGCCAGGCTTTCTTTGTGATGGTTGACGACGGGCCATACATTGAAGTGATAAATCGAGATGAAAAAGTCTTGTCTTGTTTCACGAGCAGGGCTATCATAGCAGCGATATTTGACTGAAAATGACCTTGTCGTTTTCTATAGGTTTATTGTCAGGCGTATAAGTTATAAGAGTTAAGCAAGAGATAAGGGATTGTCATGAACAGGAACATTAACCCTGCAAATCATTTCATATTATTGCTGTCCTGCCTGTCTGTCCGAATAGCAATCTGTATTGCCGTATGCTTTACGGCTGGCTTTGCATCTGCTTCGATGGATGACCAGTGGGTGGGTTATTATGCGTTTGACGGCACTCTCAACGATACCTCCGGCTCAGCCAATGTTAACAATGCCTCATCCGTTGGCACTCCGGATGTCAATGCTGCGGGACTTTTTGGAAAGGGCGTTGCTGTTTCCGGTGGCAATAATTATGTGACATTGGGCAAATCCGCTGATTATCTGTTTGGCAGTACAACCAGTTTCACTTTTACCTATTGGCTTAGGCTGGAGGCCGGTGTTGCCAAAGATCCGACTCTGCTGGGCAATAAAGACTGGAGCAAAAGTGGTGGCACACAGGGATTTGTTCAGGCCATTGCCGGCGATGACGTCAAGGCCAATCTGGCCGACGGAAAAACGCGGAAAGATACCGCAAAGGTCGATCTGGATCCGGGGGCAGATTGGATATTCTGTGCCCTTGTCGTGGACCGCGAAGAAAATACAATGAAAAATTATGTTCTGGACGGCAATGTCGCCCGGCAATGGGACGATGCATCGGCGCCGGCAATCATTGAGATTGATGGCGTTGGCAGTCTCGACAGCGGCCACCCGATTAATCTGGGCCAGGATGGAGACGGCCGCGGCTATAACCAGCTAAACGCGACTTTTGATGATATGGGCGTTTGGCGTCGCGCATTAGCCGAATACGAGATATGGGCGATTTATCAGGCCGGCCGGCAGGGGCATGCCTTGCCGTGGGTGATTCAAAATCCGCCGAAAGCACCGCCCAAACCAATCGAAGTCGAAATCGGCCCATACGTCCAGTTTAGTGACCCGCGTACTGCTGTTGTTCGGTGGGATACGCGTGAAGCGGTCATTTCAATTGTTGAATACGGTATGTCGCCGGATGCTCTGACAGAGCGAGTTGCTGATACAACGCCGAAAAACATCCATGAGATTGTCTTAAAAGACCTCAGCATCAAAGATAAATATTTCTATCGTATCGGGATGTCCAAAGACAGCAAGACACGCTTTAGTGAAGTATGCCTGTTTGACAACGGCCTGAACTACGCCCGTGTGGATGCATCAAAAGCGGTTTCACCTTATCCAAGGGACTCACTGACGCAGCTCTATGAACGTGCTGCCGACCGGATTGTTGCCGAATATGGTTTGACAAAAGGTATCTGCCTGGTGTACGGCTGCGGCGAGGGCCGATTGGCCTTTGAACTGGCCAAACGCACTGATATGATGATTGTCGGAGTCGATACCGACCCGGCAAAAACAAACAAAGCCATTACCCGGTTAATGAAAGCCGGGGTATATGGTGCCCGTGTGACAATCCGTCAGGTGCCATCACTCAGCAGCCTTCCCTTTACCAACTATATGGCCAACCTGATCGTTTCGGATAATATGCTTGCAACTGGTCAATGCGAAGGTTCGGCGGCAGAGATGTTCAGAGTGCTTCGCCCCAGCGGAGGTGTTGCCTGTCTGGGGCAACCCAAACCCTCGCCCAAAAGAATGTCTCGCTCCGCCTTGGAAAAATGGCTGGGCACCGGCTCCGTAAAATACACATTAACCAATAACGCAGACGGTATCTGGGCAAAAGCCGTTCGTCCCGACCTGCCGGGAGCGGGCTGGTGGTCGCACATGTACGGCAATGTCAATAATAACGGTAATTCCAATGATTCGCTCGAAGGAGGCCGGCAAACCTCCGATTTCGATGTCCAGTGGATCAGTTGGCCCGGGGCAGACACCAAGGCGGACCGCCAGGTACGCGGCCAGGGGCCGGTTACCAAAAACGGCCGAATGGTGTACTATGGCCTTGACCGCATTATTACTCTCGACACCTACAACGGGACAATCCTGTGGTCGCTTGAAGTCCCGAACTTAAAACGTTTTAACATGCCGCGTGACGGCGGCTGGATTTGCCTCGATGACGAGTACGCTTATATGGCGGTCAAAGATGACTGCTGGGTGCTCAACGCCGACACCGGTTTGCGAACAACAACCCATACACTCAACGATCCCGGTTATGACTGGGGCTGCGTATTCCGATACAACGATAAGCTGTACGGTAGCGCGGTGATTGAAGATTCTTTCTATACCGGCTGGTGGTCCGATGCCTATTGGTATGAGACTCAGGATGCGAAAATATGCAGCAAGTACCTCTTTGCCAATCGCCTTGACGGTAGCAGGGCATGGACCTATCACAGTGATGATGCTGATAAAGGTGTGATTATCAACAGCACGATCTGTATGGGCAACGGAAGTGTTTATTTTGTCGAAAGCCGTAATACCGCGGCAAAGTCCCTGACCTCCGGAAGAATCGGCAGCCAGCTTTGGAAAGATTTGTACTTGGTTGCTGTTGATGCCGAGACAGGCCGACGGCAATGGCAAAAAAATCTGAAGGCTTCTACAGGTAATGATCCGGTCGTCGCTAATGGAACGGCGATTATGCACCTGATGTATTCCGATGATACATTAATCCTCGAATCGTCAGATGCGGAGTATTATATTTATGCCTATGCCGCTACCGATGGAACCGCAAAATGGAATAAAAAAGTCCCCTGGCCCCGGAAAGGCAGGGACCATGGTTCTCATTTACAACGTGTAGTTATTTCAGGCGGTCGTACCTGGGGGGCGACAGGGATTAAGGGATTTGCGTTGTCCAACGGAACCGTTTCCAAAGGCGCCGAAATGCCCCCAACCAACTGCGGCACCATCGCCGCGGCCGGGGATGTGTTCCTGGGCCGGTTTAACAAAGGTAACCTGAAACTGTGGGATTCCCAGGACGGTTCCCTCTCAAGCTGGGAGCGCATTCGACCGGGGTGTTATCTTAACGTCATCGGTTCCGGCGGAATGGTGCTGGCTCCCGAGGGCGGCGGGGGGTGTGACTGTTACGATGGCGGGTTCCATACATCCGTTGGCTTTATTCGGTCCCAGGATTAGCCCGATGAAATTTCTTGTAGATAATCATAATCTAAGGTAGTGAGTGTTCGAGATGGATTTAATGCTAAAGATAAGACGACATTTTTTAATTGGCTTGCTGTTTATAGGCATTACTGGATTATCATTTGCCGATGACTGGCCAACCTATATGCATGATAATGCCCGAAGCGGTGTCAGCCTCGATAAGCTTGTTCTAAATGATTTGGATTGCCAATGGACCTGGCAGTCACCCGCGCCACCAATGCGGGCTTGGAGTGACGGCCCGCAGTGGGATGCCTACTCCAGCAGCGGGGCGGTTCCCATGCGTGATTTTGACACGGCGTTTTTTGTGACAGTCGCTGGCGACAATCTGTACTTTGGCTCGTCCGTAACCAATTCCGTGCATTGTCTTGATGTACGGACGGGGCGGGAAAAATGGTTTTACCACACGGACGGCCCGGTACGCTTCCCACCGAGCTATGCTGAAGGAAAACTGTATTTCGGCTCTGATGACGGTCATGTGTACTGCATTACCGCGTCGCAGGGAAAACTTCTCTGGAAATACAATCCCAGCGAAAACCAGCGGGTCATTCTGAATAACGGCAACCTGATTACCCAGTGGCCCATCCGGACAGGTACGGCGGTGCTGGACGGTACGGTCTATTTTGCCGCATCGTTGGTACCGTGGGAGAGCACCTATCTCTGCGCGGTTGATGCCAAAACCGGTTCCGATCAAGGCAAAAATCGATATAAGGTCGCTGGTGGTATCGCTCCCAATGGTGCGATTCTTGCTTCGCAGAAATATCTGTATCTGCCGCAGGGCCGCTATTCACCGCATGTCTTTCATCGACAAACCGGAAAGTCTGCCGGGGCCTTGAAAGGTTCTGCCGGTTCGTTTGCATTACTGACACAGAACGGGGATTCAACCGGCATCGTTTTCGGTTCGGCAAAGTTTAGTGCCTGGGGCAGTCAACTGACTTCCAGCGGCGACAAGATCGCCTCTTACCCGAACGGCAAATATCTTGTCGTGGCCGATAATACCTCGTATTTGATTGCCGAGACATTTTCAGTCGAAACGACGAAGGGCTACAAGTACAATTATCGCACCAAACTCAGTGCCTTGGACAGAGCAAATGGCGGAGCGGTCAAATGGGAAACGGACTGCGATACCCGGCGGTTTGGCATCATTCACGCAGGCGGCATGCTCTTTACCGGCGGCGTTGGCAAAGTCCAGGCCCACAGCACCGCTGACGGCTCGGTGCTCTGGTCGAAACCCGTTGACGGCAGAGTTCGCGGCTTGGCCGCGGCAAACGGCAAACTGTTTGCCAGCACCGATACCGGCAGAATCTATATGTTTGGCTCATCAAACAAGTAACTCACGATTCTGACGGTATTAAATCAGAAGTCATCTCAAAACTTTTGAAGTGGGAAATGCCAGTATATAAAAGCAGTAGAAAGGGGTAGCGTGGAGAGAGACAGCCGGCTCAGAGTATTCGATGGGAGAAAGTAAAAGGAGGTTCTCGCAGGTGCTTACTCTGTCTTTGGGGGAGTCAATTCCTGTTTAAGCTCGATTTCTCCATTGCCTTTACATAAAAGGCATGGATGATCTTCGCGGCCCCAACGCATCGTTTTGTGACCTTGGCAGGACGGGCATTCTATGGTTTCTGTATTCACTTCCAATTCCACGGTAAAAATCCTTGTCGCTTTATGGTCACTGTTTCAATGTCGATTACGATTGACCACAACAAAAAACGTCATAAGATAAATTCACCTTATTAAATAGAGGGTATCCGTGCTGCTGTGCGAAGTTTTTTTTCTACCATCAACCTATCTATATATAAATGTCACAAGAACGTGGTTTCTTACGACTTATTTTTAATCCCAAACAAAAAATGTTGCAGTGAAGGACATATCTCCTTAATGGTAAATGGTTTATAACGATTATATATCTTCTGGGAAATTGAAAAATATCAAGGCTGATATAGTCCATTTAGATATATTGACTTCTTGAATAGTTTACGCTTTGTTCGACAAAGTCCTGGTCCACAGTACCAATGATGGCTCTGAATTCTGACCAAAACCCGTTGACGACAGAGTCCCGCCTTGGATACGGTAAACGGCAATTGATATAAAAACCTATGTCCCGCTCTTCGGCAGCCTCAGGGCATTTAACTCGCTTATTACCGGAAACATTGACGGATTGAGTAGAATATGGAGGTAGCACTAGCCTGCAGCAACCTCGTTTGGGAAACGGGTAAAACTCATCACATTTCATGTTCAACTCATTAGATTGCCTATCGTGAGATCAAGGCGAAATCGCTAAACTTATAACATTTGATAAATAATCTAATGAGTTTTAGGGGGATGGAAAGGATGATTGGTGAGTGTGCTCACTTCACTATTTGATTCCCTCTACAGGGGCAGGCTCACCACGAAGTGATTTAAGTGCCCGTGGCACATGAACTGAGACCCATTGTTTCGTGGATTGTTCACATAGCATTGCTTCCAGAAGAGGAATTGCTTCTTCAGCACCTTTCATAAATTCCACCGCAATAACCGCACACCATCGGTGATCCCAGTACGCTTCTAGCTCTGATTGGGATAAAGATGGATTGGGGGGATTAAGCCATTGGGTAACTTCATTTAAGTATATTGACCTTTGATGTAGGTCATCATCTAAAACAAACAGAGTTGCAGACAATTTGATCCTTTCATCTGAAACTTTGTAATATTCTCCATCATAGGGACCGTCTTGCTGTTCAGATAATATCTGAAAGCGATCTTTAAGATAGGTTAAAGTTAAGTTATTGCCTGCTCCAATGGACCGCAATGCCCTATAGTGATACAAGCGGACAGTTCGATCTGGCTCTGCTTTCAAAGCATCAAGAATATTGGTTTCAAGAGACTTTGCCTGCACTCCTAATTCATCAATCACATATGCTGTACGCTGTTTAATATCAGAATTAGGATTGACCAGTCCATGAGCAAGAATATCCTTAACCTCTGAGAAATGCTCTGCAAAAAAGGGTATCTGGTCTTTTGGGAGGTACATGTCCGTGCTTCCCCACCCATCAATATATGCTTCTGCTTTATAGGTAGGATTGTTAAGGTAGATGGCAAATAGACTCACTATAATGAGTACCACGGGTGTTAAAATATATAGAATGTTTTTCTTCATATTCCACATTCTACCCCTCTGCCCCCAGTCAAGCAAGAAGATTTCCTTTCCTTGACAAATATATAGCATACAGTAAAATATGGGCAAGATGAGCTATGATGATTGGAGATAAGTTCGGGGCATTTAGATGAATAAGAGGTTTCAATTAAAATCGTGTAGGTCTTATTACAAAATATCTGATTCAGTAATCATTATGAGTTGTCTTATGCTCTCAATCCTTGGATGGATATTAGGGAGTTTGGCTATCTCGGCTTATCATTACTGGATTTATTTCGGGTATATGGTTCAAGATGTAATCTTTTTTGGGGTTGGTATTCTTGCTTTTTGTTTCCACTCATTAAGTATCCTATTGGCAATTATCCATTTTGTTAGAATGCATTTTAAAGTTAGGGAAGTTTATATACTTACTTCCATTAGCTTTCCACTTAGTATTGTTTATATCATATATTATGGTATTC
>JANQGW010000012.1 GCA_028282905.1 Sedimentisphaerales bacterium
GATTTCTATCATGCTTGATAATCTTAACAATCCCCAAATATTTCAATTCCTCCAGATGCCTCTTTAACACTTTATCCGAAGTATTGATTTTTCTCTCTAAATAGCTTATGACCAATTCTTTCTGTTTCAACAGTTTTAATAATTTCCTTCTTTATTTCCAGACCGCTTCTGTATTTCATACCTCTAATTTGCCGTAAGATTTATATATACTCATTCCAACAATTGTTTGTATGGGAAAATTAAACAAACACCTTTCGCTTAAATTTGACGAATCAGTATTCAAATAATGAAACGACGGAAGAGTAGATATATCAGAAATCACAAATATGAAAAGCTAAGCTGGGCGGATTACATTATGATTTTAGTGTTGGGTTTGATGTAAGATGAGAGGAATTTTTGTCTCATTTTTGCTAACGATATACACTATTTATATGTTGCGATGTTTTACACAACTATCGAAAAAATATCAAAGTACCAAATGGGCGGCGGCCGATGTCAAACGGCTTTAATATATATTTTAGCCTGAAAACCTGATAATAAATTCATTTTCTGGCTAATAATAACGGCGACCTGTCTGTGTTGTCGCTATATTTTTTTGCTTGTGGAGTCATAGTGGTGTCAGGGTTTTTATGAGTTACACCTGCCTGTCTGTTGGATGATTTCACATCGGAGGTATGGGGATGGTCTGTTGGAATTGATAAATTTCTTTGCGACTTGGGTATAGTCTGTGTTCATTACTTTTCCAAGCAGATTCCAGCCCTTTTGGATTTCATCTGGATCGGTAATATTTTTTCCGATTCCGAAAAGGCTGACGCCTGCCCATTTAGAGAGGTTCTCATTGGTTTGGGTGATCTTTAAGAGAAGATTGGATTTTTGAGTGAGATTTCGCATCGTCTGGCCTCGCGGATTAATCATAAATCCTAAACTCTCACCGTCAATAAAGTATGTTGCCTCGACCGCATATGGTATTCCGCTCGGGCTAACGGTACAGATTGTTGCCCAATTCGAATTGTGAATCATATCCTTGATTTCATTGTCTTTCATTATTCGCATAGAAAGTCCTTCATAATGCCGCAATGATTTCTGTGAATTTTTGGGCCGCGTTTTGACAGTCTTGTTCATTCGGGTGTTTGGCGGCCTCGGCGAGTCGGCCTTTTCTTTCTTCGTCCATTGCATGAGGATGATCGGGATTATCTTGGGTCATCTTTTGCATCATCTCGATCAGCTTGGGATCAACTTTGCCCTGGCAGATGAATGTGCCGCAGACGGTATTGCCTTTGAGCAATTCTTCGGCTTTTTGCATGGAGTCCCTGGCATGGTCGGAATCCGGATAAGCGCCAAGCGTCATAAAGATACCGACTGTTTTGCCTTGAATCCTCTGCATATAATCAGCAGTCAGTTTGTCCGGCATTCCTTTATCGACCCAACCGCCAACGGCGATAAAGTCATAGCCATCCGGAGCCGGCGCCTGCTGGACGGGATAGATTTCGCTGCCGTCAGGCATAATCTGGTGAATTGCCTCGGCGATCATTTGGGTGTTTCCGGTTTTACTTGAGTAAACAGTTAGATATTTCATGTTCATGCCTTTCATTCGTTGAGTTCATTTTCATTAGATCGTTTAATAATACTTCAAATCCATTTCGATTTATAGTTTCAGTCACGGTACCATTTTCCATCCAGAGGATTTGGTCAGCACAAGACGCAACCAGTTCGACGTCATGGGTAATCAGAATAACCAAAACCTTCTGCCGGCACAAGGTGACAATCTGCTCTGCCAGCAGTTCCATTCGGCGTCTGTCCATGCCACTGGTGGGTTCATCTAGAATAATAATGCCGGGATTGGCGATCATGGCCGCGGCGATAGCCAACCGCTGCTTTTCGCCGCCGGAGAGAGTTTGTGGATGCCGGCCGGCCAGTTGGCTCAGATCATACTGTTTGAGCATCTGTTCTGCCTGTTGTCGAGTGGCCGGTGCATCGTCAGGATGGATCAATAACTCGTCCAGTACTGTATCGCTGAACAGCTGCTGATCGGCTTGCTGAGTGACACAGGCTAACTTCCCGATTCGCTGTCGCGTTTTCAAGGCTTGGCCATTGATTGTAATGCTGCCTTGCTGTTCTTTCTGCAAACCGGTTAATAATCGGGAAAGCATGGTTTTGCCGGCGCCGTTATGTCCCATGAGTGCCACACAGCAGCCAGTTTCCAGTGTCAAGTCGATGTTATTAACAATGTGCTTTTTTCTGGAGGGGCCACCGGTTAAGCCAGAAACTTTCAAAATGGTCTCTTGGTGTTTTTTTAAGCAACTTATTGTCATCTTTGTCTGTGGCGACTGCTCCCAAATACGTAGCCCAATGGCATCGCGAAATTCAGTTGATTTGAGGATGTTCGGCTGGCCATCATAAGCAATCTGTCCGTCTTTGATAACGATCAGTTGATCGGCCAGTTCTCGCAAATACCATAAACGATGTTCAGAAACTAAAATTGTGCGCCCCTGTTTTTTGATTTTCTTAAAGATTTCTTTTAACTCATGGATCGCGGCAATATCAAGATTGGCCGTTGGTTCATCCAGCAGTATGAGCGGCTGATCCATCGCAAGAATGGAAGCTAAGGCGACTTTCTGTTTTTCGCCGGATGAGAGCGTAAATAAGTCGCGATGCCTGAGATGTTCGATCTCAACATCCTGCAAAGCTCTAATGAGTTGTCGTTCGATGGTTGCCCGATCCAGTCCCGCGTGTTCAAGGCCGAAAACGATTTCGTCTTCGACGGTTAACTGGAAAAACTGCGTGTTGGGATTTTGAAAAACGGTTCCGACCAGCTCGCTGATTTGCCACAGGGACTTGCCAGCGATCTCCCTACCGGCAACCGAGATTTCCCCTTCGGCACTTCCGCCATAGTGTTGTGTTGCCAAGCCGTTGATACAATGCAGCAGCGTGGATTTTCCGCTGCCCGAAGGGCCGGTTACCAGCACCAGTTTACCGGGAGTGATATCGGCATTGACCGACGACAGTGCCGGGATCTTCTGACCAGGGTAAGTGAAAGTTAAATCGTGAATTTTCAGCATATTAAGGCAATACGATGGATAATGTTGTCAAAACAATTGTCAGCGATGTCAACAAGCCCAACGCATAATAATCACATTTTTTAAAACAGGCTGGCCGATAGGTATTTTTGATACCGGGACGCGCCAGGCCGCGGGTTTCGGCTACCGCCGCCAGTTCATCAGCCATTTTTAAACTGCGAATGGTCACCAGCGCTAAATAGCTGTGTCCAATCAGGTGCGGCTTTCGCAGCAGGTCCAGCCGGCGGTAAGCGATCCGCCGCAACCGCATGGAATCTCGAATCACCAGTGATTCGTGCAGCAAAGTCGGGATAAACCGTACCGCAATCGTCAGCGGCAAAATAATCACCGCCGGGATTTTCCAGGCTTCCAAGGCAGCTGTCATATCACGCAATTTCGTAGTCATCGCAAACCAGACGCCTGTGATCGTCAGTGTAGTACCGCGAAAAACCATCCCGAAAAACATTGCCCGCGGATCATCCAGCGGCCTTTTCAGTACGGTATTGAATATAACGAAAAAGACACACCACAGTATGATCGAAAAGATGCTGGTTATAAAAAACAATTTCACCAACCGGGAAAAACAGGCCAGCAGCCCGACCGCGACAAAAAGACCGGCGCAGGCAACCCCGTCTCCGACAATCACCATTGCCGTCACAATTAAAAGCATCAGAAGTTTACAGCGAGGATCTAGCCGTTCAAACGGGCAATTCGGGTTTCGCTGTCCCAGCCGCTGGATATAGCCACGGATCATGCCATGACTCCGGCTTTGGTGATCTTTCGTGAAAGTTTCATACCAGCAAAACCCCCAGCAACAGCACCAATTGCTGACATAATAATTGATAACACGATTAAGTACCAGACAAGCTGGACTTGTGTCATGTCGGTGATAAATGCGTAGAGTTTACTAAATGTGGTTTGCGATACCCGGTAAATCATTAACGCAATTATCAACGGAGCCGTTTTATGAATACCGCCAATCTGCTTGGCAGTAACATCGCCCAATACGCCGCCGATAACCAGCCCGAAGCCCATCAAAATACTACCGCTCATCAGCATAGTCACCATGGAATAGACGGCTGACATAATGCTTAACGCGCCCGCTTTGGGAACCTTCCGCAGAGCGACAAACATCACAATACAGGACGCAAATGCCATAACAAACTGCATAACGCCGGGAATTACCGCCACGCCGACCAGATGCAGCAGCATTGCCGCAACAAACTGAACCACGACAACCAGAGCGCACATGACACCTAATACAGACAAATCTTTAATTGTAAAACCGTACATGCCGGAACGTTTGCCTCTGCTGGCGTATTTGACAGCGTGCGGATGCGTTTGGGGTTTTACTGCACCGGAAAAATCTCCCATCATATCTGCTCCAGCGTCTTTCTGAGATGCAATATTAGCAAAATCAGCAGCAATATTGTAACTCCAGCACCAGCCTTCCCGCGCTAACTTATAATGATCGTCGGATGGGGCCAGCAACCCTTTTTCCTGAAACGATTTTAATTTGTCGGCAATGATAGATTCGACGTCAATTGAGCCGTCCTGCCAAACGGTTTTCGGATTCAAAAATCCCCGCTGCAGTTGGCCGGTGACTGAACGAAGCAGCCGAGACTTAGCCGGCAGCATCAACGAACCCATATACCCGGGCTTGTCCGCTGAAATCTGCCCTTGGTACATCTGGCGGTTCATCGCATTCATCAAGACCAATGGCCCCAAATAACCGCCAGCGCTGCATCCAATAGGCAAACAGTCGCCGTCATCGAGTCGGATATTGGCGTACAGGTTCTTATCTTTGGATTTCACAAAATGGGTACAGGTATCCTGCCGATACCCTGAATCAGCGAGGTACTGATGGGCCATGCGGCACTGATTCATTTCGATCTGCAAATCAGGCAAGGCGGCAATCGATTGTCTTTCTAGCCCCTTTTCCAGTGGGGTGCCGGGCATGGCGATCAGTGGATACATTGAGACGCCGTCCAGATTCAACTCAACCGCACATGCAAGATCGTCGGCAAAGGCTTCTACCGTCTGCCCCGGCAGGCGATACAGAATATCCGCAGAAATTGTTTGAATTCCCGCTTGTCGTGCGGCAGCGATTGTTCCTGCAATCGTTGATTTACTCGATATCCGGCCAAGTTGTCGCCGCATGGTTGTGTCAAAGGTTTGCACGCCAAGGCTGATGCGGGTCACGCCCGCCTGGACCATTGCCTGCAATTTCTCTTCATTCAAATCGTGAATAGTCGATTCGACGGTGATTTCCGCTGTATCGGCCAGTCCCAGCGTTTGCCGGGCAGCCGTAACCAACTCGACCATTGCCTCCGACGGCAAAAGCGAGGGAGTGCCGCCTCCGAAGTAGAGTGCTTCAAAGCCACCTTGAGCGACATAGGCTGACTGTGCGTACCACTTCAGTTCTTTCAATACCCATTGGGCATAATCGGCTGCCATAGCCGCGGTGCCGGGCTTCCGCTGAAAATTGCAGAAGGTACACAGGGTTCCGCAAAACGGGATGTGAATGTAGGCCGTTCGGCGATTCTTTTCAGCACTGCCGTTTCGGTGAATATCATCCCAGTATTCCTTTTCATTACCGACCGGCGAAACCCGGCTCCAGCCGTACGTATCCATATGACTGCGAAGCCTGGACGGAAACGGCTGAGCGGGTCGCCGGGCGATCAGGTAATTGTTTGGTTTATGCTGCGTCCCAGATGGCTCCGTGTTTGTTTTGAGACTCATTTTGCTTGTCCTTTAGTGTCTTTGTGTCTTTTGATATTTGTGACAGTGAATTTGCGTCGTTTTTTTGGCATTGACAAACTTTGCATTGCCCATTGCATCGGCAGTTGGGATTGCTGCAGTTACCGACCATTAGAAGTCCTTTCCGTTTGGGTTTTATCCTCTGGATAGGTGTCCAGATGGCCTTTCAGATTGACCACATGCAGATAATCGGCAGCGGGGGTATCAAAACGTTTCAATTGCTGATGTGTAATGGTCACATCCCGGCTCATCGCCTTCATTCGTTTGGATAGTGTGACGTCACCGCTGCCGCTGAGTACGATAATGCGGTCTTCAATCCCCGAAACACGGCGTTTCAGGCAAGATGGAATCCCACTGCCGTGCCGAACATGACCACTGCCGCATAAAACGACTGCAACGGTATCTTGCGTCATGGGCATATCAAGTGCCCGACACAGGTTATCAGCCATCGTTTCATCCCGGCACACTTGGGCGACAAACATCCGATCCAGCATCGCCGGGGCGTTTTTGACATGGGCCATGACCATCATGGTATCTTTCATGTGTTGGCGATAAGGACCGTCTTCGGTGTCAATATATTGTGGAAGCTGAGAGCGTTCGTCGTCGGTCAGTTGCTCCAGTCCTTTACGGGCGACCTGGCGGACAATTTCCTGCCGTGCGTTTAAACCAACAATTGTACCGCCGGCGTCATGAACGCCCTCAACAATTTTTCGATAATCGAGATAATTATTCCATCGCGACAGCCAGTCCGTTTCTTCAGCTAACTGCTCAAAGGTAATCTCTCCGCGATTGTACCGGTCAATGGCCGGCTGTTGAAATGCCTCCAGTTGTTCCAGCCCTAAAATTATTGACTTTTCCCGGCCAATCAAATCCGAGACAATCCGATGCTGGATATCATGGTGGCGCATCAACGTATGACGTTCGCCGAGGTAAACTACATCAACCTGTGTCAGATCATCCAGCATGTCCTGATAAGCCACCGGTTCGGCTCGGTAAGCATCCACCCAGAATCCGTATCGCAAGGTTGTTTTTTCCGCCACCTGACATCCTGTTAAACACATCATAACTCCGGCAGTAATAATATTGAATAGTCTCATTTTAGTATCCCGGCCCCCACAACGTTTTATTTTCCGATGAATCCGGCAAACTCAACTCCGGCCAGAACATGTGAGCTTCCCTTTCAATTTCGACAGGCATATCTACCTTTTCAGCGTCCCGGCCTTTGATTTTACTGATATGCCCATCAACATACATGAGGTTCATGGCCTTATTATGATAAAAGCCGCTGGTGTACCGGTGGTGTCCTTGCCAGTCTGGAGTGTAGCGAAGCAGATTGGGATTCATCATATCATACACTTGCCCGTAATAGCTGGTTTCCATCATCAGCATACAGCCGGAAGGCTGCTTGATCTGGCTAAGCCTATATTTTCCACCGGGACCAAATCGTAGTTCGGGCCGGCCTGCTACCCAGCCGCTTCCGGCAGAAGCCTTTTTATAATACCCATTCAGGGCATAGCTGGTATAACGTTGTCCGTGCGGTGAAAAGCCCATTGGGTACGGATCTTTATCGGCGGGACAAAACCATAGGTCAGCGGGTTCTTCCAAGGTTGATTCTTTACCTTCATCGCCGCCGATATAAGGCAGCAGTGCCCAAGTCCATGGTTTTGAACCAATGTCATTGGCCATAACTCGATAGGCGATGGGGATGTCTTCGTTATTTTCCATCCCATACGTATTAAAGGCCAGGCAAATTTGTCGCATTCCCGAAGCACAAACGACCGCGCGAGTTTGCTTTTTAGCCATACTTAATGCCGGTACCCATATCGCCATCAACAAGGCAATGATCGCGATGACAACCAGCAGCTCAATCAGCGTAAACGCCTGTGAGTGAGACTTCCTTTTACCATTGGAATAAACCGCCATCTTTTACAAATCTCCTATGAGCTTTAAAAAATATAGTTACTTTCCTTGCACCACTGTTCAATCAAATCGAGAAGATCATCAAAATTGATTGTGCCACTATCGTCGCAGTCGCCCTTGAGACTATCGCCGGGTTGGTTCCAATGATCAGCGATGATGGAAAAATCTTCATAGTTGACCAAGCCGTCCATATTGATGTCAGCTTTAATTCGCAGCGAGCCATCCGGCAAATCACCGTTGATTGCAGTCGTAACGGACACGGCATCTATAAACGGCTCTTGGCCGGAAACGACAAACTCGACATGAACAACTCCGGGATTTTGATCAATTGAAAAGACTTTCGTGCTTCGGTACCAGTTGAATAATGAATCTCCATTGCCGATCTTAAAGCTTTCAATGTTAGCCGGGGTTATATCAACCGCTCCATCCAACAGCACATCGACTTGTCCGCCTTCATACCAGTCATACTGAACGAAAACCATCAGATTGCCCGGCTGGCTGCCGGTGGGAACCGTTGCCGTCAGGGCGTGCTCGGCATAAGGCGTGCCGCGGAACAGCCCACCATAAACACCGTCCACCCAGGCCGGGTGATGATTCGGCTCGGACTGGTCAACAAAAGGGTGCCAAGTCAAGAATGGATTGATAACAACCTGGTCGCCAATCTGTGTTTCCTCCTGCCAGACTACGTTTGGATCGCCATAGATATTATCCATCGTACCATCCGGCAGCATGCCTTGCTCACATCGTCCCTGACTTGCCGAAAACAGCCAGTGCTGATGAGTGTAGGCATCATTACCCCGCCAATCGGGAATCCAGGCATCGCCAAAACCGTCTTTCTGCTCTGTGATAATCATCACCGGTGACGTCGAATGCGGCATTGGGTTGGCCCCTTGGCTGGCGCGGCTGGACCAGAAGCCCGGATGGTCGTTGTCATCGGGATCATTGGCACCGGCGTCTTCACGACCCGTTAGCGCCAGTCCCAGATTTTCAATACCTTCCTGTCCATCCGTCTTGGCATACAATATCCACGAATTCACAAGTTCGGTGATGTCCCAATAACACACACCGTCTTTAAAAACGAAGATTCGGCCAAAGGACTCCAAGATATGGTTCTCATGAACATAGAAATCTCGCGGCGTGACCGTATAGTTGACTATCTTTTCAACATCCAAATCCACATTATGAACCGAAACCAACGCCGGCCGAGAATTTGTCAGCCCCATTGTCGCCGACGCACCGGAAGCCATTCTCAGCCAGGCCCTTTCAACCGGAGCATCCGGCAGTGAATTCGGATCGAATTTCAAAAACAACACCGTTTCAAAACTCTCCGGGCCGCTCCCCATGTCAATCCAGGCGTGGGCGGTGGATGTCAGCAGATAGGTTCGATCCGGAGTCACCATCGTAGACATGGGTGTGTAAAAATCCCTATCAACATCAATGTTATAAGAGGCAGCGGAGTAACTCCCAAGGATCAATACCAGCAGTGTAAAGCAGATTATTTTCTTCATCATTGTGTGCCTTTCGGAAATGATTGCCGGTTCCTGTCGCATAGAAACCAGCAATCGATTATCCCCTCATAATAGCTACTTTCTGCGTCTCAGACCAAGCAGACCACCCAGGCCCAACAGTGCCATCGTCGCCGGTTCCGGCACAACGGTAGTGTCTGAAATATAGGGTACCGAAGCACCTGCAAATTGTCCACTTGCCGTATCCCAACTGCCAAAAGCCCCACCGCCGGAAAGAACGATTCCGTTGTTTGTGCCGCCAACCCAACTGTTGTAGACATCGGTGATATCCACGCTGACAAGACCAAACGATGTGATAGTCAGAGTCGCAAATGGCGTGGCGCTGACATGAGCGTCTTTCACTTCGGCCGTCGTGCTGGTGCCATCACCAATATTGGCCACGTCAATAGAGGCCGCGTAAAGGTCAACCACTAAAGGATTCTCAACACTCGGAGCAGCAATGTCCATCATGCCGTTAATATAGTTAATTTGCTCCAGTACCAAGTGTGCCTGGTTAACCGTTTCGGTGGGACTGTCGAATTTTAACCAACCGAAACCCCAGTAATCCGGGTTCCCCATTGCCCCGCTCAGAGGTTGTGCCAGGAAATAGTCCTTACTATTCGCCTCCCCGGCTCTGTTATCATAAAAGCCCATACCTCCGCCCATAAAGGTGTAGCCGGTAATCTGACAATCATCATTAATGATCCCTGCATCCGCACTCGAAAGCAGACCCAATACGGCTACGATTGCAGCTAATAACATTGGATTTTGTTTCACATTTCTCATTTGCTTTACTCCATTGAATTTATTCATTTTATCTTTTCATTCCTACTCCGAAACCATTTCGAAGCTTTAACATTTGCTACCAACCATTTGTCTAAGCCATATTGATCCCTCCTCTCTGTTCACTTGCACAAAAAAAGGGAGCAGCAGAAGGCGCCATAACACCTGTCTGCTGCTCCCTGGCTGGCTTATTGCTTGCTGGGTGGCAAGTAAGGAAATTATTTAATTGTCGAACAAAATATTATTAACGATTCGTTGTTTTATAACTGGTCGTCTACAGTAATCTTATTGTTTTCTTTCAATAAGGTCCGACGGTCGAACGCGTCCGCCGGACCTAACACCAAAAGACATTATTGTAACGGATGCCTGACGGCAATTTGGAGCTATTTATTCATAATCAGTTTATCATTTCGGGTTATCTTGATTCGATAAATCTCGCCCTTATGGCAAATCATTATCTCATTTTGATCGCCAAATAATTCCGGCGAACTGAACACCGGGGGCCGCGGCGGCTCTGCTGCAGGGTGATCATTTTGTCGAGGTGGCTTTTCGCTGTTTTTCATTTTTACGACCGGCCTGTCAGGCGCATTCCTTTCTAAGCGATGATGTGCTGCTGCAACCACAAGTGTTTTGAGTCGGTTCATTGCAGTCCGGCATATCGAGCGATTCATCTGTCAAGAGGTATTCCTCACTGGAAATAAATCCAAGGTATCGACGACACTGCTGGAGGCGGTCATATCCCAGCATTGTGCCGAGGATAAAATCTTCTTCCGGCGTATAATCATTCAATGAAGCCTTTCCGATGGCCTTGATCACATCGACGCAGTCATCGGCGCCGAAAAACACATTGATATTGCCGTTTCGCAAAGGATAGATTTGATAAGCGATGGACATCTTAGTCAGCCGCTCTTCAATCTGTTGTCGATGCTGCCCTGAAACCGTATGCAGAATCAGATTTCGAAGCCCTTTGCGATATTCGTAGATATGATGTGCAAAAACCTTCATCGTTACAGTTCACCTTTCAGTTGTTCAGCCCATTTTTGAATCCGCTCTGTTGTCTGGTCTGACTGGTTATCGTCATCCAACGCCAAACCGACAAAGCAATCGCCCCTGACTGCCGCCGAACCTGAGTACTCATATCCTTCGGTGGGCCACTGGCCAATCAGTTTAGCTCCGGCCTTTTCAGCCGACTCGGCCAGAATGCCGAGGGCATCCACAAATGTATCAGCAAAGCCATATTGATCGCCGGTGCCGAAAACGGCCACTTTTTTACCGTTTAAATCCACGCCCGAAAGCGTTTCTTTCCCAAACCAGTCGTCCTGCATTTCGCCCATTCCCCAGGTCGAAGCGCCTAAGACAACCAGGTCATACTC
>JANQGW010000033.1 GCA_028282905.1 Sedimentisphaerales bacterium
TCGCGGCTGGACACGCACGCCCGAAGGCGAATGGGACTACCTGATTGACCCGGATAACCGCATCGGCTATATCCGCCTGACGTCTTTTACTGAGAATACCGGCCCTGACCTCGACGGCGTGCTCAAAAAACTTGAGAAGAAGGGTGGTCTCAACGGCGTAATTATTGACCTGCGGTTCAACGGCGGCGGCTACCTCCAAGCCGCGGCGGACGTTGTAGATATGTTTGTTCGTGAAGGTGTGATTGTCAAGAGCAATCCCCGCCAGGGATTTGCCACCTATGAAATCGCTCATCGCAGCGGCACCCATCCGGACTATCCGCTGGTAATCCTGATCAACGGCTCCAGCGCCAGTGCCTCGGAGATTGTCGCCGGTGCTTTGCAGGATGTCAAGCACCAGCGGGCCACACTGGTTGGCCAGCGCAGCTACGGCAAGGGCAGTGTGCAGGTTGTCACCGGATATACCGGCGACGGCTCACAGATGAAATACACTGTAGCCTATTACCACCTACCGAGCGATCAGCGAGTGAAAAACCGCTACCAGATCGAAAAACTCGGCCGCAAGGACTGGGGCATTGCTCCTGATGTTGAAGTCAAGATGCTCAGCAATGAGTTGAAGGCAATGATCGACATACAGCGGGACAACGATATCCTCTTCCGTGACGACCATGAAGAAAACGGCGAAGAGGTCAAACGTCACACACTGGCCGACACGATTCAGGCTGACCCGCAGTTGGCGACTTCGCTGATGGTGGTTCGCAGCAAGATACTGGCTCAGGGAAAAACACTGGTATTAAATGAAACGACGACCGCCGCTCAACAGGCGGCCTCGATGGAAGTAACAAATTAGAAAGCTCAAGGACGAAAACGACCATGACTGAAGAGAAACACCCCTCCGTCAATAAATTTGAACAGCAGCGTCGCGAGAAACTTCAAAAAATTCGCGAATTTGATGTGGACCCCTACGGCGGTCGGTTTGAAGGTGCCGTAGCCGCCGAAACCGTCAAGGCCGGTTTTGTGGATGACCAGGAAGGCCAGCGGGCCTGCTGTGCGGGCCGGATTGTCTTGCTGCGGGATATCGGCAAGCTGATTTTCATCACGCTGCGTGACTCCAGCGGAACAATTCAACTGGGCCTTAGCAAGAAGCTGCTCGAAGATCAGTGGGCGTTTATGAAACTGCTGGATTTGGGTGATTTGGTTGGCGTCGAAGGTCAATTGGGCCGTACGCGCACCGGTGAAATTACGATCTGGGTCGAAGCATTGACACTGCTGAGCAAGTCTCTGCTGCCGCCGCCGGAAAAGTTCCACGGTCTATCCGATGTGGATACACGCTACCGGATGCGATATGTTGACCTGTGGGCCAACCCTGAAACAATGGGAGCGTTTCGCAAACGCAGTGCGATGATTGCCGCGATTCGCCAGCACCTGACTGAGAAGGGCTTTCTGGAAGTGGAAACCCCGATGATGCAGACACAGGCCGGCGGTGCCGCTGCGCGTCCGTTTACCACGCATCACAATGCACTCGACCTGGATTTGTTCATGCGAATTGCCCCGGAGTTGTTCCTCAAACGGCTGCTGGTCGGCGGCATGGAAAAGGTCTTCGAGATCAACCGTAATTTCCGCAACGAGGGACTTAGCACCCGCCATAACCCGGAATTTACGATGATGGAACTCTATCAGGCCTATGGCGATTATAACGTCATGATGGACCTGACCGAAGAAGTGATCTGTATGCTGATTGACAAATACTGTGACGGCACGACACTGCCGTTCGGTGAGATGGAAATCGACTATAGCGGTCCATGGCGTCGGGCGAGATATGCTGATTTGCTCAAAGAGCACGCCGGTTGCGACATTGATGATATTGACGCGGTTCGAGCCAAGGCCCGTGAACTGGGCATCCATGAGGCCGACAAGGATGATGCGGTAGTGATTAACGATGTGTTTGAGGAAACGGTTGAAGAGCACTTGATCAACCCGACGTTTGTGATTGATTATCCCGCTGCGATCTGTCCGCTGACTAAGCAGAGCAAGGCCGATCCGCGTTATGCCGAACGGTTCGAGCTGTTTATCGGCAAGATGGAACTGGCGAACGCCTATACCGAATTGAATGACCCGGATGTACAGGAAGCCAACTTCCTGTCGCAGCTTCGCGGTATGAGCGATGAGGAAACGATGGCCAAGATGGATGAGGATTTTGTCACGGCGCTGAAGTACGGAATGCCGCCGGCCGGTGGACTCGGTGTGGGCATCGACCGGCTGGTGATGCTGCTGACCAACTCCACCAGCATCCGCGACGTCATCCTGTTTCCGCTGCTCAAACCCCTGGCCGGTAAACCCGTCCTCGAAACCGAAGCAGCCGAGACAGAGGAAACTGAGTAAACGTCATTCCGAGCGAAGCGAGGAATCTATTTTAATAGCCCGGTCAAGGGTAGGTTCCAAAATTTTGCATTTTGGACTTTAATCTGTGATTTTGACGGAAGGTGCCACCAGCGGTGAAGCATATCAGCCTATTGCTGTGTTTGCGTTACCTGCAGCGGCGAAGGATTGTCATCCTGAGCATTGCGGCAGTCGCTATGAGCTGCGCGCTGCTGATTGCCACCGACAGCTTATTTACCGGTTTTATTAACGCCGTCGAAACCAGCCTTGGACGTTATCAGGGCGATTTGATCGTCGGTTTCCGCGGAGGGGCGGTTGTTGAGGATTGCGATGTGTTCACTGCTTCGCTTCAGGAAGCCGATTGCATTGAGGCTGCCGATGCGGTTCTGGAAAGCCAGGGACTGCTGTTGGCCGGAGCTGCCAAGGTTCGTCCCGTTCAGGCTTGGGGGGTGCATCTACCCCGTGCCAAAAGCGTCATGCCGCTGGATGAATGTTTCCTGTTTCAAAAAGACAATTCTATTGACCAGATGACTTTTGATGTGCCGGGCGAAGAAGGCGATGTGATCGGAGGTATCGTGGGTGCCGGTGTACTAGCCCAGCCGAATGAGGTTACTGATGAATATGATATGGTCGCCTTCAAAAACATGCTCGGTCAAAAAATGGCCCTGACCACCGGCACCATGACAGATACTGGTAATGAAGCAGGAACCCCGGATATTTCCCGCAAAGTTATCAAGTTTCAACTGGCTGACGTCCTGATGACCGGCGTCCATGATTTTGATGAGATGTTTATGCTGGTGCCGATTGAAGAATTGTCGGCCCGGTTGCATCCCGACCGAGGCACTGTCGCCAACCGGGTACATATTCGTCTGAAGCCGGGTACAGATGAAGAAAAGGCAGCCGCGATTGTCCGAGGCATCTGGCGCAACTTTGCCGCTGACCGACCGGAGGCGTTTGTATCAGTCTGGATCGGCAGCGCCCGGCAGGCCAATGCACATATGGTGGTCGAATTTGAAAAGCAGATGAAAGTGCTGCTGATTATCTTCGGTCTTATCAGTATGGGCATCATTATTTTGGTCTTCTGCATTTTTTACCTGATCGTGATGACCCGCCGCAAGGATATCGGTATCCTCAAAAGCTGCGGCCTATCCAATCCTTCCGTGGCCGGCATCTTTGTGCTGTTCGGCACCTCCGTTGGCCTGATCGGTTCCCTGCTGGGGATCGGTCTGGGCTATGTGATTATCCGCAATATTAACCAAATCGAACGGGCCGTCAGCGTTGCCTTCGGCATCAATCTCTGGCAGGCCAGTACGTATAAATTTATGCAGATTCCAAACACGATGCACTGGGATTCGGTGCTGTGGGTAACCGCCTGTGGGATTATTGCTGCTGCGATTGGCTCATTAGTTCCCGCTATCGCCGCTGCCCGTGTTAAACCGGTGGAAACCCTGCAATACGAATAATAGAAACCGCAGATTACGCGGATTTTCATGGATTAAAATATGAAAAGAAAAATCAGTGTTAATCAGCATGAATCTGTGTCAAAAAATGGATGTTAAATGATTAAGTGGATATTAGCCTGGCGTTATTTTATCAAGCGGCCGATTTCAATCCTGGCGGTCGTGGCGGTGACGCTCTGCGTATTCATCGTTGTTGTGGTCATGTCGGTGATGAACGGCTTGGTCGGTGACTTCAAAGAGAAGAATCACGACTTTGCCGGTGATTGTGTCATTGCATCGGATTCACTGGTGGGGTTTGGCTACTATGAAGACTTTTTGGAAGTCTTGAACAATCAGCCGGAAGTCAAAGCCGCCTCGCCGGTTGCCAAAGGCATTGGCATGGCGAAGTTCTATCGGGCACCCGGTGGCACCGGCATTGAAGTGTACGGCATTGATCCGGTTCTCCACAGTCAGGCGACCGGCTTTGGTCAAACACTTCACTACACCAAAAACCTTGCACAGGCCTTTACGCCATCCTATGCCCCGGAATTGGACGGCTGTATTCCCGGCGCCGACATCATTGGCCGCCACAAACAGGCTGACGGCACATGCTATTATGAGCCGGAGCCGAACCCATGGAAATTTACGGTGACTTCGTTTCCGCTGAATATCAATGGTTTGCTTGCTAAATCCGGTGCCGGGCTGGTCAACACCAAGACGTTCTCATACTGTGACGAAAGCGATAGCGGTATTGTCCGAGTTGACAGCATGGCGATTTATCTTCCGCTGGAGCAGGCCCAGATCCTTTGCGGAATGGACACACCCATCAAACGCATCAGCAGTATTCATATCAAATTTGCTGACGGTGTTCATGCAGCCGCGGCAATTGAAAAAATCGACAGCCTTTGGCAAGCACATACTGTCCAATATGCTGATAAACCTGGTGCCAATCTGTTCAAGCACGTTCGCGTGCAAAGCTGGCAGTCCAACCGCCGCCGGATTATCGCCCCGATGGAAAAAGAGCAGGTCATGATGACAATGTCGTTTATGCTGCTGGGCATTATTACCGTCTTTATCATTTTTGTTGTCATGTACATGATTATCAGCCACAAAAGCAAAGACATCGGTATTCTCAAAAGCATCGGACTATCGGTACAGGAAATCCTGGCGATTTTCCTGATCTTTTCGGCTGTCATCGGACTGGTCGGTGCGTTGCTGGGCAGCGTTGGTGGGTGTGCGTTTTTGATAAAAGTGAATGACATTGAAGATTGGCTGGAAGCAAAATATGGCTGGCAAATGTGGGATCCAAATGTGTATGCTATTGACGGCATCCCCAGTAAAATCGAACCGGAATTCATCGCGATGGTTATTGCTGCTGCGATTGTTGCCTGCCTGATCGGCGGGCTGATTCCCAGTGTGCAGGCGGCCCGGCGAAAACCCGCCGAAATCCTGCAGGTCAACCAACTTTGAGACGAGGCATTATGGATACGATACTCAAGGCAAAAAATATACACAAGTCATACAAACTTGGCAAGTCCAAACTGGATGTTCTCAAGGGCGTCGATATGTCTATCCGGCGGGGTGAATTCGCCGCGATTGTCGGCGCTTCCGGCTGCGGCAAAAGCACTCTATTGCATATTCTGGGAGCACTGGATTTGCCGGACAAAGGACAGGTGGATTTTGAAAATCAGCCCCTGAAAGCACTTCGTTGGTCAAAACTGAACCGATACAGAAACAAATCGGTCGGCTTTGTCTTTCAATTTTATCACCTGCTGGATGAATTAAGCGTGCTGGAAAATGTTATGACGCCCGCAATGGCCTCAGTAGGAGCAATGG
>JANQGW010000035.1 GCA_028282905.1 Sedimentisphaerales bacterium
GACCAGGCTCCGTGGCCGTACAATACCGACGGCACCGGCCAGTCGGTGCAGCGAAAAGAACTGGAAAACGCCGGCAACAACCCGCAAAACTGGCAGGCCAAAACACCATCTTTGGGCTTCTGGATAAATCAAGGCGATCTCAGCGGCAACGGTACAATTGGCCTCGAAGATATCGACGTTTTCGCCCAGGCCTGGTTGAGTGAAACCGGCGATGTCAATTGGAATCCGACTTGTGACTTTACGGAACCACTTGGAACGATCGATCTGGCAGATTTTGCCGAATTTACAGGATTTTGGGAATAAAACTCTGGCGAGGATTAATCGTAAAACAAATTGAGTCTTGAAATAAAGAGCACTATCAGTAGAATAATGATACGAAAGGAGTCGCAATGCAGAACGACGAATCGAAAAACGACTGTTCCTGCGGCAGTTCATGCAGTCCGACCAACAAGGGAAGACTGACACGTCGGGATTTTGTGAAATTTACCGCTTCCAGTGCCGCGTTAGCCGCGAGCCTGAACAGTTTGCCGGCTGTGGCGGGGCCGTTTACCTCTGATGATCTCAAGCACCTGATACCATCTGATAAACGGCTTGATGGGAACTGGATCAAAGCCCTCTATCAGCGAACCTCGCCGGAAGTCTATCAATCATCCAAAGGTCAGCTCAAGTATATCGGAATGCCGGTTGGTGGTATCGGCTGCGGCCAGTTGTATTTAGGTGGTGACGGCAAACTCTGGCTGTGGGATGTTTTTAAATCCAATTACAGTCGGGAGTATGATCACGGCCAGCGTTTTGATGCGATGACCCTCAACGGCCACTATACAAAACCGATTGCGCAGGGCGAGCGTTACCACCGGGATATCGGGATCGATCTGGAGCAGGGCTTTAGCGTTAAAACCCGAGTTGGACAAAAAACAGATGTACGTCCGCTGGATATTAAGGGTTTTAAGGATATCCGGTTCCGCGGCGAATACCCGGTTGGTAAAGTTACCTTTGCCGACGCTGATTGCCCGGTGAAAGTCAATCTTGAGGCGTTTTCCCCGTTTATACCGCTAAATGTCAAGGATTCGGCACTGCCGGCAACCATTTTGAAATATACGGTTGAAAACACTTCTGATTCCGAGGTTTCCATTCAGGTGGGCGGCTGGCTGGAAAACAAGATTTGCCCGTTTTCGGGTTATTTCCCCGAATATCTGCGACGCAACAAAATTCATCGTGTGGGTGAAAATACGGTTCTGCATATGACAACGGTTGAAAAGCCGAAAACGGAAGACACCAAGCGAGAAGACGTCATTTTCGAAGATTTCGAAAAATCCGACTACGGTCACTGGGAAGTTTTTGGGCAGGCTTTCGGCAATGCTCCAATTGCCAAAGACAAAGTTCCCAATTACCAAGGCGATTTGGGAATAAAGGGCGAGTATGCTGTTAATTCTCATGCTTCAGCGGGACAAGGGCAAGACGTCTCACAGATTGGCTCAAAAGACGGCCAAACCGGTCGCTTGCTCAGCCCGGAATTTACGATTTCCCGCAAATACATCCGCTGCCTCATCGGCGGCGGAAAACATCCCAACAAAACCGGCATTCGTGTGCTGATCGATGGAAAACCAGTCTGTTCGGCAACGGGGCACAACAACAACCGGATGCGCACCGAATACCTCAACGTTTCCAGTTATGGGGGCAAAACCGCACGGATTGAGATTGTCGATCTCGTATCAGGTGCATGGGGTAATACCGGTGTTGACCATATTGTCTTTACCGATGTTTACGAGTTGAACAAAATTGAAAATCATCGCGGCTATGGAACGATGGCACTAACTCTGCTTGGTCAGGGCCTTGAGGCTAAAGGCTGTGCGATTTTAAATCCGAAAAATCCGTCCGGCCACCTTTGGCAGACTCGGCAGTCGGATAAAATGGAAGCCGAATTCAGCAGTCAACTGATCGGCGGCCTGGCATCGGCAGAAGTGACCTTAGGTCCCGGCCAGAAAACGGAAGCTACTTTCGCTGTCACTTGGTTCTTCCCGTATTATCCGGGTATCGAAGGAAGTGAAATGGGCGCCATTCGAAATGCCGCGACACTGAAACGCTACTATGCCAAACATTTCGACAGTGCCCTGGATGTTACCAATTACATCATCACTGATTACGACCGTCTGGCCGGCACGACTTTGCTGTGGAACCGGACTTGGTATGACTCAACCTTGCCGCACTGGCTGCTGGATCGCAGTTTTATTTCACTGGACTGTCTGGCAACTCAAACCGCTCACTATTTTGATAATGAACGTTTCTGGGGCTGGGAAGGCGTGGACTGCTGTGCGGGAACCTGTCAGCATGTCTGGAACTATTCACAGGCGAACGCTCGCATCTTCCCGAAGATCGAACGGGATCAGCGTGCGAATGTTGATTTTGGTCTCGCGCTGCATGCCAGCGGCGAATCGGGTCACCGCGCGGAAAACGGCATGGGTCATTTCACAGACGGACAAGCCGGAACAATCATAAGACTCTGGCGGGAACACACTACCTGCCCGGACCCGGAATATCTCAGAGAAGTCTGGCACAGCGTCAAGAAAGCAATCCAATACCTCATCCATCATGATGAAGGCCGCGATGGCATCCTGGAAGGCGCCCAGCACAACACACTCGACGCGGCGTGGTTCGGGCCGATTGCCTGGATTTCTAATGTGTACTGCGCGGCACTGGCCGCCGGAGAGCAGATGGCACTGGAAATGGGCGATAATGACTTCGCTAAAACGTGCCGGACAATTCGCACCAGCGGAAGCAAGAAACTGGTCAGCGACCTGTTTGACGGTGAGTATTTTATCAACAAGCCCGATCCGAACAAAAAGGCGATTAATTCCAACATCGGCTGCCATATCGACCAGATACTCGGCCAGTCATGGGCCTTACAAATGGGTCTGCCGCGGATTATTCCACAAAAAGAGTCAGTTTCGGCGCTTCGCTCTCTCTGGAAGTATAACTTTGCTCCGGATGCCGGCTTGTATGACAAGCTGCATAAGGCTATCAAAGGCGCTCGCGTCTATGCCGATCAGGGCGAAGCGGGCATGATTATGTGTACCTGGCCCAAGGGCGGCGACGACAAAGCTGTCCCCGGCATGGCCGAACGTGTCGAAAACGGCGTTACCTGGCTTGGTCCGGGCGGCTATTTTGATGAATGCATGACCGGCTTTGAATATCAGGTGGCCGCTCATATGATCTATGAAGGCGATGTTCTCAGTGGTAAACAGATGCAGTCTTCAAAGCCTGCCGATATCGACAAATCACTGGTGTTAAAAGGCTTGGCCGTGACCCGCGCGGTACATGACCGCTACGCTCCACATAAACGAAACCCTTACAATGAAATTGAGTGCAGCGATCACTATGCTCGTGCGATGGCTAGTTATGGCGTTTTCCTGGCGGCCTGCGGATTTGCCTATCACGGCCCGAAGGGCAAAATGACATTTGCTCCCCGGCTGTCGCCGGAGAACTTCAAAGCTGCTTTTACCGCTGCCGAGGGTTGGGGAACATTTGCTCAGGCACAAAAAGGCAAGACTCAGACTGTTCAGATTGAACTGAAATACGGCACGCTCGATCTGAATCAATTAACGATTGCCTTGAATAAGGGAGTCCGGGGTTCAGACGTGAAGGTTACTTTGGATGGCCGGAAAGTCGGCGTCAGACAGGATACGGCTGACGGCACGCTGATAATCAAAATGAACAGTACTGTCAGCATTGAAGCCGACACCATTTTAAACATTGAGATTAAGTAGTCTGAAATATTGACAGGAAGGGATTATAGAATGAAGAACGAACAGTCTAAGAATAGCTGCTCATGCAGCGGATCTTGCGGTCCGGACAAAAAGGACGGATTGACCCGACGCGAATTTGTCAAGTTTACCGCAACCGGTGCCGCGGCGATTTCCGGATTGGGTGCACTGCCGGTGATGGCAGGCCCGTTCGATGATAACGAATACTTGAAAATCATCATGGAAGACAAAAAGCTCAGCCCTGAGTGGGTTAAGTCGCTCTTTAGCCGTGGCCAAAAGCAGACCTACAGCGACCGCAAGGCACTGAATCATATCGGCATGCCGGTTGGCGGGCTTTTTGCCGGCACGGTCTATCTCAGCGGCGACGGCCGCCTCTGGCTGTGGGATATTTTCAATCGCGATCAGGAAGGCATCCTGCCGACAACGATTAATTACAAGGGCAATCGAGTCCGCTCGCGTGACGGTGCCCGTTATGTCGAACCGGCTCCGGTAACCGTTCCATTTGAGCAGCAATTTGGTGTGAGAGTTAATGTTGATGGCGTTAAACAGGATATTCCCTTCAATTCCGACGGTTTCGAGAAAGTCTCCTTCAACGGCCAGTACCCGCTGGGACAGGTGGATTATGAAAGTACTCGTCTTCCGCTGAAGGCAACGCTGAAAGCGTATTCTCCGTTTATCCCGCTTGATCTTGACGATTCGTCGCTGCCGACAACACTGATGAACTACACGATTACCAACACCTCGAAAAAAACAATCGAGGTGGACCTCTACGGAAAGCTCCAGAACCCGGTCTGCATGGAAACACGCAGCAAGATATCCGGCCGCCTGGTGAATACGACGGTCAAAAAAGGAAATTTCTCGGCAGTTCACTGTTTCGCGGAACCGGTAAAACAGGCATCCAAGCAGATGCGTCCGGAGATCGTCTTTGAGGATTTTGAGAAGGACAGTTACGACGGCTGGACCGTCAAAGGCGAGGCGTTTGGTGACGGCCCTATCAAAATCAAAGACATGCCGGGCTATCAGGGAAATGTCGGCGGCAAAGGCGAACGTCTGGTCAATTCCCACGCATCGGCCCCCGGTGATGAAATCCCTGCTAAAGACGGTGCCGTTGGTACGCTGACCAGCCGGAGTTTTGCTATCGAGCGAAACTATATCGCGTTTCTCATTGGCGGTGGTGCCCACAAAGACGAAACGTGTTTAAATCTCCTGATTGACGGCGAAATTGTCGCCTCCGCAACTGGTGCCAATAATAACCGGATGTCGCCGGCCAGTATCAATGTGACTTCATGGCAGGGAAAAAACGCTCAGTTGCAGATTATCGACAAAGTTTCCGGCGCCTGGGGCAATATTGGCGTTGACCAGATTGTCTTTACGGATCAACAAGTCGAAAGCGGTAAAATCAACGAACAGCGCGATTTTGGAAGCATGTCGCTTACTATGTTCGGAAGTCGTCCGAATGATTATGCAGTTGCTGCAAATGGGGCGGCCAAGCGAGCGACTGGAGAATTGGAAGACAAGCTCATAGGGAACATTGGCACAACGCTTAAGCTCAAACCCGGCAAATCACAAACAGTCAGCTTTGCCGTGACTTGGAACTTCCCGAATTTCTATGCCCGTGGTATCGGCGGCCAACTCGTTGGACACTCTTACGCCTCACGATTTGACACCGCACTGGACGTTGCGGAATACATTGCCGATAACTTCCAAAAGCTTGCCGGCCAGACCGAAAAATGGGTCGCCACCTGGTACGATTCGACGCTTCCATACTGGCTGCTCGACCGAACAATGGCCAACACCTCAACCTTGGCAACAACGACCTGCTATCGCTTCAAAGACGGTCGTTTCTGGGCCTGGGAAGGCATCGGCTGCTGTCCGGGCACCTGCACGCACGTCTGGCATTATGCCCAGGCACCGGGCCGAATTTTCCCCGAAGTCGAGCGGATTGAACGCCAACGGGTCAACTTCGGACTTGGCCAGCACGGCGACGGAGGCATCGGAATGCGGGCCAATCTGAACAATTCAAATGAGACGGCTCATGACGGTCACTGCGGCCGAATTCTCGGCGCCTACCGTGAGCATCAGATGTCACCCAACGATGCCTTCTTGCAGCAGATATGGCCTGGTGTCAAAAAAGCAGTTGCCTTCCTCATCGAAAAAGACGGCAATAAAGACGGCCTGATCGAAGGCGCCCAGCCGAATACGCTCGACGCGGCGTGGTTCGGCAAAATCTCGTTTTTACAGTCACTCTATATCGCTGCTTTGAAAGCCGGACAGGCCATGGCTGTTGAAATGGGCGATCCGACCTTTGCCGCCGAGTGTGAAAAAATCGCTAAACGCGGTGCCGAAACGATTGAAGAGCTTTACAACGGCGAATACTTTGTACAAATCGAAGACCCTGCCCACAAAAACGAAATCGGCGTCGGCCCCGGCTGCTACATCGACCAGGTCTTCGGCCAGAGCTGGGCACACCAAGTGGCCCTCGGCCCGATCTTTGACAGGGAAAAACAGTTAAAAGCTCTTAAATCTCTGTGGCGATATAATTTTGTTCCCAACGTCGGCGTTTTCAGAGATACCTTCAAATCCGGCCGCTGGTATGCGATGGCAGGTGATGCAGGCCTGCTGATGTGTACCTGGCCCAAGGGCGGTCAGAACCCGAATTTCAAAAAACACTGGCAGTACGGCTACTTCAACGAGTGCATGAGCGGTTTTGAATGGCAGGTGGCTTCGCATATGATTCACGAAGGCATGTTGAAAGAGGGCTTGGCGATTGGCCGGGCGATCCATGACCGCTATGATGCGTCATTACGCAATCCCTACAACGAGATCGAATGTTCGGACCATTACTCCCGTGCCATGGCCAGCTATGGGGCGTTTATTTCGATCTGCGGATTCGAACACCACGGCCCGAAGGGACAAGTTGCCTTTTCGCCGCGTTTAACACCGGAAGATTTCAAGGCTCCGTTTATCACCGCTGAAGGCTGGGGAACGTTTGCTCAAAAGCGAAAAGGTAATACGCAGACCGAACAGGTTCAATTGTACTGGGGGCAACTAACGCTTAAAGAAATGGGTTTTGATCTACCGGCTAGAAAGACGGTGAAAAAAGTCCGGGTGAAGATCAACAGCAAGAAAATCAAGAGTTCATATAATATGGCCGAAAACCGCGTCATTGTTTCGCTGGACAAACCTGTTATAATCCGGACGGATAAAGAAATGGAAATCGAAATTCAGTGTTAAGATTCAAGGAGAGAATAATGTTGCAAGTTCACAAAAGTATTAAAATCATCGTATTGGCATTGGTCATTGTCAGTGTATGCGGGTGCGGAACCTGGCAAAACCGACTCAATGAGGTTGTGCCGGAATACGGCCATCGCAACTGGATTGTTGTGGCCGATTCGGCTTATCCCAAACAAAGTGCTCCCGGCATCGAAACCATCGCCACCGGCAAGGGGCAGCTTGAGGTACTGGACGTTGTCTTGGAAGCGATTGCCGACGCACCGCATGTGCGGGCCATCGTCATGCTGGATGCTGAACTGGCCAGCGTCCCGGAAGCAGATGCTCCCGGTGTAACAGCTTATCGCAACGCACTCAAGAAGTCTCTGAAAGGCAAAGACGTTAAAGTCATGCCGCATGAGGATATTATTGCTGAACTGGATAAAGGCTCCGAGATGTTCAATGTCCTGCTGCTGAAAACAGACCTGACGATTCCCTATACCTCTGTCTTCCTGCAGCTCGATTGCGGCTACTGGTCAGCAGAAAAAGAGAAAAACCTCCGACAAGCGTTGAAAAGAAGAAAATAATACTTTTTCCTCTGCAAAAGCAAAAAGTACAACCAGATTCAAAAATACAAAGGTTTTAATGGGTGCTTGCTTTTCCGGCTGAATATAACGGCAAATACTTGAATTTAGTGAGAATCTAAGGTATAAAATGGCTTCCAGTAATCAGGCTCAACGTTTTTTTGCGTTTTGATGAACCCTTTGGGATGTTAAGGGATATTCCCTTAACCTGTTTACTGGAAGCCATTTGCGCTCGTAGCTCAGTAGGATAGAGCATCGGTTTCCTAAACCGAAGGTCACAGGTTCGAATCCTGTCGGGCGTAGTTAACAGGATGGTTAGCGTTTTTTGCCAGTATTGCAAACGGTAACCTGTAGTCTGCACAAAGACTTACGCCATTTAATGTCAAGTTCGAGAACACAGAATTTGTGATTTGGCGTTTTTGGGGCGGTTTTAACGTAACATATTGTTTTGAAAGACTTTGTGCGAGTTCGAGAATTTTCAGTGGTTTGCTGTTATCTTCCTGCAAACCTGATTTGAGTTGCTCATAACGCTGCTGTAATAAGCTTACTTCACTCTGACGCTCTTGAGCTAGACGCATGAAGTTATCCGCGAGGTCATCATTAGCTTGGGCTGCCCGAAGCAGGATAGAGTCTATGACTTTCTTTGATTCAGAGATTTTCCTTTTCAGAGACTTCAATTCTTTTTCAGTATCGGATATTTCCTTGGTTGAATATCTTTTCAGGTATTCAACGACCCAGTCATAAATATCTCTTGGGAGCACCAGCTTTTCCAGAAAGGATACTATCTGTGACTCAATCTTTTGCTCTGGTACCCATGCCGGTTTTTCAATATGCTCAATATTTCTTCGTTGAGCACAAATATAATACGTATACTTCTTTTTATGCGTTTCAGCGGTTATGTTGTAGCCGCAGTCAGCACATTTGATAAGCCCATGGCCATAAGTGTATTTTTGCTGCTTATACGATTTTTTATTATTTCGGCCGTCAAGTACTTTCTGTACTTTATTCCAAGTCTTTTCGGTGACAATTGGCTTGTGCTTCCCCTCATAAATCTGACCGTGCCAGAGTATTTTGCCAATATAAAACGGATGGCGAAGCATCTTTGCTAGGTGCGAACGCGTCCACTTGCGTGTTTTAGGTGAAAAATACATCCCACGCTTGAAAAGTTCTTCACGAAGCGTGTCGATAGAATAATTGCCTGTTGCCATCAACTTAAATATTGTACGAATGTTTTTTGCTTTTTCTGGATCAGGCGATGGGAGCCGGGAATCTGTTGATTCTTTCACGGTCAAATAGCCGTAAGGGGGCTTATGAGGGTATTCACCTGCTTTAATTTTCCCGCGAAAACCCTTGTGGACCTCTTCTTTGAGATTATCCGTATACCACCGGGAAACAACTCCCATTACACCGACGCTGAGCCTGCCTGCTGCGTTTTGAGGGAATTCCTGTGTAGCAAAGAAAATGCGTTTGTTTTTTTCAGACTCCAGGCTTTCAAGCATGGCAAGGTCAGTAATGTTGCGACAGGCCCTGTCTACTTTGTGAAATACCGCACCGTCTATTTTTGCATCTTTTCGGATTCGGTTGATAATCTCTCGAAACTTTTTTCTCTCTTTTTGCTTGGATGCGGTTTCTACATACTGTACTGTATCGACAATCACATAGCCTTTACGTTTTGCCCATTCGTGATTAGCTTGGTTCTGTGCTTCAAGACTGTATCCTTCGCCTTGTTCATTGGATGATACCCTGCAAATATTAAGCAGTCTTAATGGTGTGCTATTTTTCATAATCGCTGCCCCTATTTATCACTTGCTAATGCTTGTAAAAACCGGCCAAAATCTTCAATTATCTGGTCGGCTTCATCTTCCGTGATTGGTCTTCTGGCTACTTTTGACCAAACTTGCTGTGTGTATATACGAAATTTTACCACATCGCTTATGTCGGGCGCAAGTGAATTTTCAGAATTTTTTTCGGGTATTTTAATCATCTTTAGCAGGGGGGCTTTTCAAAGGGGAATCGCTTACAATGTCACGTTGACTTCTCTTTTGCTTCTTGGGGCATCCGCGGAGTCGTTGAATCCAGCTAATGATTACGGTCATCATTATGACCATCGGCAGCAGGATGTACGGGATCAGAATCGTGCCTATCTCGAACGAAAAATCGGAATTTCCTGTATCTCCTGTACTCGTATCAGATGAGGTAAATACCTCGGACAAGCCGATGATGCTTAGCACAGCAACGCAAACAGCCAGTACCAGAATTGTGCTGCCACCAAAATCAAACATCTGTGATAAGCTTTTATAGGCTACGGTCAAAACAATAACAAAGATGGCTGCCATGATGATAAGTTGAATTTCAGAATACGTTGTCATTTTTCAATTCCTTAAATTGTTGGTTTGTGTTTAGAATGCGAGCAGACACAGGGTCTGCCCGCATTGTTTGCAATATTTCAAATACATTGATAGATTTGCATCACCATTGCCCTGCATACTTCCAGCAAAACGAATGTAAACACCAGTTGACTTTTTGGTTTCAGGTGCCTTTTCCAGAGCCGCAAGGCACCGCGGTCAATAAAACCGCTGACACCATCGACTAATTCCTTCCCGGCATCATCAAATGACCGAAACCATTGTGTTGATTTCCATTGCAGGATCATTCGAACCACCAGGAAAAACATCACGATCTCGATGCCGTTTCCGATCAGGCTTAAAACGATTTGCAGAAGATTCATAATCATGGGTAGAATTCTTTCAGATGACCTGGATATGACGGGCAAGGCTTTCGTAGGTTTTGACGAGCTTTTCCTGATCGCCGATGAACCAGTAACGAGCCGAGCCATCCGGGTTTTGGGAAGCTATTTCTTTGAGCAGTGTCTCGTTCACGTCGCGGGGGCTGCCGCCGATGCCGATACAATCAATGATGACACCCACCTTTTTGAGTCGATTGGCGGCATTTACCGGGTTACCACCCTGATTGTGGTCACCATCGGTCAGCAGGATGATGCGTTTCAGATGCCCTGAATCCGACCGCCCATTTCCGAATCCATCTGTTTCACAGAAGATATCTGCCAGCATTCTTGGCAGTAATCCGCTAGAAGACATTTTTGGACCATTGGGAAGGTGTTTTTCGGCCAGTTCCAAGGCGGCGGTAAAATTTGTCCCGTATCCGCCGGATGCATTTTCAAGGGCATTTCGCAGGTTGTTAAGGTGCGTTACAGGACTGACAGGCGAATGCAGAATGGTTGCTTTTTCCCAGAATCCGATCAGTCCCATCCTGTCGTGAGGATGTCGGGCGGCCTTGATTTCCATGAGACGGGTGTTGGCTTTAATCGCTCCTGCCAAGCGGTTGGGTTTCCAGTCTTCTTCCTCCATGGAAGGAGACAGATCGATCAGGCTCATCACCGTTTCAGGTCGTTCTGATTGGATTGAATTGGCACTGTTTAAATAACTCATAATCATTTTCCTTTCTTCTTTCTAAGAGAGTGGACAGGCAGACAAAACTGCCTGTCCGGGATAATAGATTGTTTTAAGCAACTCGGCTTTGTTGCTCGGCGGTTGTGTTGCCGTTGAGGTCGTAGTCGATTTCCAGCTCGCCAGTTTTGCCGCTGGCATTATCGCGTGCCTTGGCCGTCAAAATCCCATTCTGATCCAGCGAGAAGGTTACTTCGATGCGTCCGATCAGGTCGGGTCGCGGCGGAAGATCGACCATATCAAAATGTCCCAAAATAAGGCACTCTGAGGCAGGCTTGCCGTCCGGGCCTTCAAGGATGACGATGGTGACTGCGGTCTGATTGGGCTCACTGAGCTTAAACAGCTTGGTATGAGCCGACGGGACGGGCGTGTCCTTAACCAGAATCTCACTGCACAGTTCGCTGCCATCCGAAGACAGGGCTTTGACACCTATACTGTGGCTGAGGATTTCGTGGACAATCACATTCGGTGGCGGCAAGATATCACCGCCGCAGGGGTAATCTTCTCCCCGACGCTGGTATTCAATCCGTCCGGCCAGAACCGCTCCGAGGGCTGCGGCACTGTGCGGCTCACATCGTTTTGAGACCTTCTTGCTGCTAAGTGTTTCCAGACCGTCGATAACCACCTGCATCATGGAACCGCCGCCGACGGCATAGACTTCATCAATATCCGCAAAGGTCAAATCGGAATCTTCAAGCGTTAACGTGACACGCTCCAATGTCGTCTCAACCAGATCCTGAACCCAGTCATTAAACTGCTGCCGTGTGACTGACATCTGAAACGGTTTACCCTCACAGGTCAGGATGATCTGAGACTGATTCTGGGCCGATAGGCTGACTTTGAGTTGCTCAACTCGCTGATTCATCTCATGATAAAACATCAGGTGTTTCTGTTGATCGGGTGTAAATCCATGTTCTTTCTCAAATTCGGCAAGGATTTTCTCACAAACCCGCTCATTAAAATCTCTGCCGCCGATATTCGGCTCTCCGCCGGTGGCAATGATGTCACAGACATTGCCCTTGGAGCGTACCAGTGAAACATCAAAGGTGCCGCCGCCCAGATCGTAGACCAGGCAGACCGCATTTTTCCGCTTATAGAGTTCATTGCCTAATGCCGCGGCAGTCGGCTCATGTGGTAGCAGGATGGCCTTGATTCCAACGTCGGCCGCCGCATCAATGGTCTGTTTCTTCTGAGCATCATTGTAATTGGCTGGCACTGTGATAACGGCATCATTGACCACATCACCGGTCTTGGCCTCGATATTCTCCTTGGCATCATTCAGGAGGATTGCCAGAATATCTTTGGCGATATAAACCGTTCCATCCGGGGCGGTGTACAAGGCTTTATTGGTCCCCATGCTGCGTTTCCAGTTGATCACCAGCCGCGTCGGATCAGCAAAACCGGCATTGAGTGCCTCGGTGCCGACGACGATAGAGCCGTCCTCGTTAAAATACACTGCACTGGGCGTAAACGATTCGCCGTACCGGTTGGTGATAATCTTGGGATTGCCCGTCTCATCGGCAACGGCATACTTGAAACGGGAATTCCCTGCATCGATGGCTGCTACTAACATAATTCGATCCTTTCAGTTGAAGTGTGAGTATTTGTTTCGTCAGCTTCAAACTTATAGAGGCTGACACTTTCCTGTCGTAAAATGCGTTCCTGACCCCATCGAAAACCGATCTGCAAAGATTCGCAGATATGACGGTCCAGAGCCTGGTCAGTTGTCGGCTGCCATTTCATGGGCTTGGCAGTTTTGGGATCAAAAACATCGCCTGCGGTGTGTTGAATGATATGCACATCATAGTTGACCAGAAACTGCTCTAATTGACTCCATACGGTTTGAAGGATATTTTGGAACTGTGACGATTTGTCCTCCAGTGCATCCATGGCGTTCCGGATCAAGTCAAAGACCGGGAACACCGACCGTAAAAGGGGTTCGAGGACATGTTGTTGATAGTGCTGCTGGCCCAGCAGGTCATTGCTGCGGCCGGCGTTTTCAAGCAGTTTATGATTGGCCGTCAGTGTCTGGAGTTGTTTGCCGAGTGCTTCAAGGTGATGTAGACATTGCTGCTGCTTTGTCTCGACCTGTCCCATTTGATACAGCATCGGAATGTTCTGTTCGGCCATATCCTGTGTTGAATTCTGATGGGCGGTCTCAATGACTTGCTGAAGGGCCTGAGACAGGATGACCGCCGGGTCTGGTTTGTCAGATGCCTGCGATGGCATCTTTTCCGGATGTGCTGAGTTCTTTTCCATTCGCATTTCCTTTCGAGATTAAAGTTTTTGTTTTATGACTTTTCTTTGCTGCAGCGTGAAGAAGTCG
>JANQGW010000074.1 GCA_028282905.1 Sedimentisphaerales bacterium
TAATGAGCGCCCCATTCAAACGCCAGGTCCAAATCCCACGGCAGCATTGTCCATTTGCCAGTCACCGGATTATGGTAGTAGCTGCAGTTGGCTTCGGGACGGCGATCCGAATCATTAAAGGCAATCCCAACGGCATTGGAGCTGTAATAGGTTTGCAGGTCGGTATTTGCCTGCCACCACGACAGCGGCTGATACGGGCCGGTTTTGTTGTAACCGGTGCTGCCGCTGGTAAAGGCACTCACGTCCGCATTGGTGCTGACCTGCACGGCAGACTGATTCTTCTTGGAGGCCCCACCGTCCATGCGATAGATATTACCGTCGGGCAGTCCGCGTTCGTCCAGAAACGCACCGTCGGGGTTTTCAATCGTCAGATACAATCCCCAGAAATCGCCTTCGTACTGGCTGGAACCAGTTTCAACCGCATCATCAATAATCCGGAACTGGAAGTAGTTTGTATGACAGGCAGGTACGCCGGCCATCTCGTAAAGTCTGAAACCAAGTGTTTCATTGAGGAACAGCCCGCCGGCACCCTTGTCCCACGGACCCGGATGCGGATACTGCCACCAGGGGCAGCCACCGGTACCGACGCTCATCTTGTCCCATTTTTCTTTGTATTTCTTGCCGTAATCGTCGCGTGCCTGGAAGTAATGGCCGCGGTTAAAGTCAAATTTCCACTTGTTCTTGCCCCACATGAATGTTGAGGCCTGGCCGCGAATACGGAAGTGAATATTGTCATAGACCTTGCCGTCATAGACCAGCGTGCCGCCAAAATGGTACTGGGTATCGTCCCAGCTTCCATTATATTGACAGGTCAGCACATCGGTTTCGCGGGCGATCAGATGATAGACCGGCATCGACCGCATCAGAATTTCATTATAAGCATTTGACTCATTTTCAGGATATGAGCCGCTCGGGTTAATCGCCCCGCTCCAGGCCGGCACGCCATCATAGACAAAATAGGCAAAGTTGGGCTGCGGGTCATCGTTATAGGGGACGCGGAGGCTGAGGCCGGTTGTATCCTGCACCGTTACCCGGTAACGGATGAGTCGGCGATGGGTTTGCAGACCGGAAGGCAACTGCACGGTATAGATGCTATCACCGGCAATTTCGTCGCCATTCTGTCCATTATCGTGCATGGTCACGTTTGTCCAGTTGCCCGAATTATTATAGGCGGAATTCGGCACGGTCGGCGTGTTATAATCGGAATTCGGCAGGGTTACCGGGATATAGCTGCCGGGATCGACCAGTTGGTAATGCAGTGTCACGGCCGAAACGCCGTCCGAGTCGGATACCTTGGCCGTAATCGTTACAATCTCGCCGCTTTCGGGCTGCTGGGGCGTATGTTTGACCTGGCGAATATGCGGGGGAATGTTTTCGGCCAACACCGTCGCGTTATTTTGTCCCGGCGTCGGATAGGCACTTCGCCAGCTTCCGCCCAGATCGTTATCGAACAGCGGATGAACCAGTTGAATCGAATGGCCGCTGCCGCCGGGGGCCACATCCGGCACCGCATCGCCCACGGTTGGCCAGGGGAAACCTAACTGATAATCCACCTGGTCAATTTCAATCCCGTCGGCGTCACACAGTTCTATTTTTTCACCTTCATTGTTTAAGCCTCCCACGAAGGGGCCTTTGACGATGGCGGGATCAACGCCGTATTTTTCCGCGACCGTTACCGGGTCATACGCCAAAGAAGCGTCTTCGGTAATGACCAGGAATGTATCGGCCGGGAAGATGGTTCCCTGCGGAAACGTGTATTCGACGCCATCGCAGAAACGCCAGCCGGAAATATCCACATCAGATGGACCGGTATTGTAAAGTTCGATGAATTCGACAAGTTCCGTTTTCAGGTCGGGGTTATAATGCACCTCGTTGATCACAATACTGCTTTCGCCCTGCTGATCCCACTGACTGACAAGCAAGGCCATGTCCGACAGGTTTACCCCATCCTGACCCACCAAATCCGCACAATCGGTCGGGTGGCCCTCGCAACCGGCCGGGGCCAGCCACTGCAGCGCCAGCGCGACAATATCATCGAATGACACCCGGCAGTCACCGTTAATGTCTCCTGTGGGGCACGCCACCAGATATTCTCCTGTCGTAAAATCCCACACCTGTCCGGGAATCGTCAGTTCACCATTGACATACTGATCGACACGCCATTGATAATTGCTTAATTCATACAGTGCCGGGTAATCAGGAAAGATCGGCTCGGTCACTTCCCCCAGATAGGTCAGCGGCTGCTGGCGTCCGGCATAGACTTTAAATGACGTGGCCCAGTCATCCGGCGTCCATCGCAGGTCAATCCCGGAAAGGGACGCGTTGAGTGTTCCATCGGCCGGTTTCGGGTCGGTTGCCTGTCCGCCGGTGGTAAATGTCCAGACATCACCGGCGTGGGTCTGCCCTCCGACAATCGTATCGATTTGCCAGTAGTAGGTCGTCAGATAATCTAATGTGCCGGGATCGAAAGGAGCTGAAACATTCGTATATTTGGTGTTGGCAGCCACATCCGCGTTGGTCCCGAAATACAAATCATAGGTCGCACCGGAAAGCGGAGGTTCATTCCAAGTCAACAGCCTGTCGGGCTGAACGCGTGTTTGCGCGTTTTCCGGCGAAGGCACGGAAGCGAAAACCGCCTGCCGTATCTGGATATTGTCGAAATACATCCAATTACTGTTAATAGTTCCTTCACTTTTAAATTCAATCCAAAGCGCCTCGGTTTCCGAGCGGCCGAATCCGCTTTCTAAAAAGACCGAGACAGTTTGCGTACCGTAATCAGCGCCGGCAAAGTCGGGCGTGATCGTAACACTGTCAATCATTGTCGCGCCGACACTGGACAGCGAGACATGGTTTCCGGCACTTGCCGGGTCACCGCCGGCCCACAGAGCAATGCGGAACGGAAATGTCTCATGGCCGGCCCGCTTGGCCAGCAGGAGAAGTAGTTCAAATTCAGCGTCTTCGGTCCAGGTTCCCACCTGCTGGTACATGAAGCTGATACCATTACTTAACATACAGGCCCAGTTGTTGCCGTAGGGACTGAAAGGGATGCCGTTACCGGTTGGACCGGTGGCGTTTTCGATCTGACTGGTAAAACTGTACCATTCGGCAAAAGAATATTTCGTTGCACCCGGTGCCAGGATGTCATCTTCAAAATCGGCGTTGTCCAGAGGCGGATCCAATAACGCACCCCAGGTCATACCCGTGAGGATGACAAAACATGTTACTAATAATCTGTATAAATAATTCATTTTCATAGCAGTCTCACATGTGTTTTACGAAATGATCCAATCCGCATGCAGTATCATAAATTAACACGGATTCAATCATTTCCGTCGGCGCCGAATTTCACGCGCCCCCCATATCATTTAATCCAATCACTCGTCTTAAAACGCTAAACAGCATTCGCTTATTTAAATGCCCGAAGCAGGCCCCGGTTCAACCGGGGCCTGCTCGGGGTAATACACTTCACTAAACTTCAGCAAAAACAATCGTGATTATAAACCACAGTAAACATCCGGCGTCCGGCCGCATTCGAGCCAAGCTGAGGCAAAGACCGCAAAGTCTTCGAGGTTGACACGACAGTCATCATTCACGTCATGAACGGGCTTAACCGCACAGTATGCCCCGTTAACATCGCTGAATTCCTTCGCAACTTCTGTTGCATTCATCGCATAGTTGTGAATCTTCAGGTCATCGATAGCACCGCTGAAGGGTCTTGCCATGTTTTTACGGTTACCCACATAGATTTCAGAGGCAAAGCCGGTAAACGTGGTAGCGTCTCCGGAATCAGCCAAAAATCCATCGACATAAACAGCCGCCGTTGCCGTTTCAGCACTGTACGTTACCGTCAGGAAATGCCATTGGTCTTCAGGGTACTCATTTGGCGTAAACAGCGGATAAGCACCGGCCCACGGACCCAAATTGATTGCATACGCATCCGGATTCGGATCGACATAGCGCCACATGAAGAAATTCTCAATCCCGACATCCGCACCAGAAGCAATGTGGTATCGGCTGGACAGAGCGGACTTTGACTTTTCCCAATAAGTAATTGAGAAGGAGTTATTGCCCAACAGTCTTTCCGGCGTAGGAATAACCACTGCACCGCCGGCAGGATCATTATCGCCACCAACATAGGTAGCAGAGAAGTAGGCTGCGCCGCTGCCAACGATGTAATTCGGTTCGGCTGTGCCGATTACAGGCGTAAATGCTCTTGCTGACGCTGCGGTCGGGACACCGTCATTGCTGCCCACTGCATCGTTGAAATCAGCGTCAAACGGCCAGTGACCAAGTACCGTCTTAATCGTCAACGGAGCAGTGCCGGTTGTTTTGGGACCACCCGCATTCGTCAATGTGCAGCGATACAGACCAGCGTCCACTTCGGCAACATCGGTAATCGTCAGAGTCGCGGTTCCATCGGTTCCTTCAACATCGACAACACCTGCACCAACAGAGGTCCAGGTTGCGCCATCGTCGGTCGAATGTTCCCACAGGCTTGCAGAAATCGCCGAAATCGTGGAAAACTCTACGGTAAAGACCGCCGTGTCACCAATAGCGGCATAGGCATACTCAGGACCGGCAATAATGTCCGGCACCTGCAGAATAGTTGTGAAAGACCATACGAAACCTGTATCAACAAGGATCAGGTCTGTTGCACCCGGAGCCGTGTTCGGATCGTAGGTGTCAACGGCCCAGAAGTATTCCGTTTCATAGTCAAGGTCACCGGGGATGACATAGGTCTGCGCCGGGTCGGATTGAACCAGGGTCGAAGCGTCTCTGGCGGTCACTTTAGCTTCATTGGGGTCAAAGTAAACCGAATAGCTTCTGCCCGCCTGAACGGCACCGGCCCACGACAGATCGGTTGTCAGCAGAACGCCAACTTCGCCGTCTTCCGGGTCGGGGGTATTAATCAGCAGATTGGAAAGCCGAATGTTATCAACACCCGCCCAACCGGCCGAATCATTTGTCAGTTCGATACCAAGCTTTTGGCCAATGGCCGGATCGGCAGCCGGAACGACAAACGTCAGCGTCGAATCAACCGGAGTTCCGTTGGGAATACTCTTTGTTGCCAGTGTGGTTCGCGTACCCGCATTATCGGCGTAGAGTGAAATCCCAATAGAAGATGAGCCACCCGTATTCACCGCCAACACTGTTAATTCATAATTGTCTCCCTCGGCGATAACATGGTCGGTGGTCTGCCATACGGACGGATCACCATTCATCATAAAACACAACCAAGCGTCCCCATCACCGTCAGCGTCATGACCCAGCGTGTTATTAATCTCTACGCCGGAGTCGGCCGGTGCACTGTCCGTGCTCCATCCGGGAATGGTGGTGAAATCCGTCGTCTTGCCTGTTCCCGGCAGTTCAAAACCGTCATTGACAACCGAAATAGGACCGGCAGCCACATGCATACTCAGGACCAGCAATACTACTGCTCCACAATATAAAAAACGTTTCATTATCATTTCTCCTAAATTATTATTTATACATATTCTCATTTTCACATGTTGATCTTAGGTGCGAGCGTTTTCTTACTCAACCGTATCGATACAGGTCGGGTAGATTCCGCACTCAAGCCATGTATCAACCACCTTCAGGAGATCATGAATGTCAACAACACAATCCGGATCGCCGTTGCCGTCTTCGTCCGCATCCTCCGGACCGGAGATGTCAAATTCAGGACGATTCAAACAGAGCCAGACACCGGGGTTAAAGGTCGTGTACAGATCCGCCGCTTGCTGAGCACTGATCGCATAGCTGTAGACACGAACATCATCCAGGCGACCGACATATGGAACAGAACCATCAGCACGCTCAGCACCGAAAATCAGTGCTACATCGCTGATCTGAGGTGTCCCACCACTGGTTGCTTCTGCCGCCAGCAGGCCGTCCACATAGATCTTGCCGTTGCCTTCGCCATCATAAGTACCCGTTACCAGGTGCCAGTTTTCATTGTCGGCGCCGATTCCATCGTCAATCTTCTTACCGGAATTCAGGTCATTGAAGGACTGACGCAGCGTGTGAATTGCCTCACCCGCGCCGTTGTGTGTCAGGATGAAGCCGCGGTTGGGGCTGGCCCCCTGCTTGGCCACATAGGCACCCCACGGGCTGGTCTGTGTGCTGCGAACCCAGGCACTGACCGTATAGCCCTGCGGATAGAAGTTGAAGAAGTCATTGCTGTCTGTAATAGTCACAAGGTCATCGACAACATCAACACCGTCAAATTCATAACAGGAACTGTCTTTACCGACAGCAAAGTTCGGATCCGGTGCAGCACCGTCGTGAGCTTCCGCATCGGCATGGACTTCCTGAACCGAGTCGGTCAAGTCACCGTCCAGTTTCCACCAGCCCATCAGCCGCTGGGTCAGGATGCGTGCCGAAGCCGATTCATCCGGAATATTCAGTGTATTGTCCACGGAACAGTGATAGTAACCTTCAGTTTTGACTGACGCGGTAAACTGCAGCGTCTGTTCGTCTTCGGTGCCGCCGTACAGGGCGATGTCCGGATGCGAACCATCAAGGATCACGCCGTCTTTGTACCACTGGTACGTTGTGATGTTCACACCTTCAACCGTCACTTCCGTCGCTGCTCCCAGCGGAACGATCTGATTAGCAGGATCAACATCCACGCGGGCATTGGCCGGCTGGACGGTAAAGGTCAATTCCACGCCGGTGTGAACAATCGGAGACGGTGTATTCGGCTCAATCGCATCAACACGCCAGTACCAGACCAAGGGATCAACCGGGTCACCGTTGGGGTAATCCGGGTCAGCATCATAGAAGAAATCGGCCGGAGCGGTCGTCGAAGTTTTGACCGGGGTCAAGCCGTAGTAGGTCGGGCTTAATGTATTGGCATCCGTACCGACATAAACATTATACGTAATGGTTCCCAGTGCCGCCGCTTCTGCAGTCTGGGTCCAGGTCAGGTCATCCGAAGGAGTAATTTCACCCTCTTTTTCAGGATAGGTGGGAACCGCAGCCAGCGGATTGACTTCTTCAATAATGAAACCAGTCAGGGGTCCACGGCCGTAATCTCTTACCGAGGAAACTGATAAATCACCAGTCAGGCCGGTCACTTTGACATAGTTACCATAAACGGTGCCGTCACATTCTACCCATCCGGTTCCGTCCAGAACCCGGCCGTGTGCGGGGAATCCGCCGCCGCCCAGAACCGCTGTGCCGTTGACGGTCAGAGTCCCGTGGGTATAGTCGCCGTTGTTGTCCGATGTAAACAGGACATAGGCATTATAAACGGCATACGGAACGCTCGTAACCGTAAAACTGGCTCCACTACCGCCATCATCCAGGTAGCCAACGGCCAGCTTTGCTTCATCCGAGCCAACACCATCGCCATTGTACCAGCAATTATTCGATGACCAGGTCAGGTCGGCTGTGGTCACAGCGCCCGTCCCGTCAATCAGGTCATTCATGGTATCGGCCGCGATATTTCCGGCGTCGACGCTGCTGTTCCAGTATGCACTGTCGGTAGCCAGCGGGCCAATCATCTCACCACCGGCAAAGGCCTGGTTTGATTTGTTCTCGATGAAATTCATCGAGATGATGTCAGCCGCCAAGCCCGGCACTGACAACAGCAGTACCGCAAGCACTGCAATACATAATAAACTTTTTTTCATTCTCATTGCCATTTCTCCTAACATAAATGAATATTACCGAATTCTTTTCGTGCCGCTCGAATCTTCCCCCATTGTCGCCGCCTCACTGATGATCGTTTTTCACAGTGCGACAATGCTAATACAATTATTCGAATAACACCCTTACACTCCGTTACCTTCCACACACACTTCATCTCTTTTTTCTCTTATACTCTCCGTCCTCAACTCTTCACCGACAAAAATGAACGGCCCTCCTTTCCTGCATCTCTCACCCGAATGCAATTAACATCACTTTTTTCAGCGCAATCCGTCATCGTCCATGCGCACACCATCTCTGTGCTACCCTGTCAGAGGGTTACCTTATTGAATCCATCAAGTTGTCTTGAACAGGTCGGCTTTATGTTGCTACTCTAAGCCTTCCAGTTCCAGGACGGGACGACCAAACAGCGTCCAGTCCACCCCATTGCGGTCGCCGCCATCAGTAGCAACCAATGTTAAAAAACGGTTCGTATCATCAATCGGTATTTTAAATTCTTTGTAATTGTTTCTTCCGGATTTCACAAAACGGTTCACAATATGCTTTGTGTCCCGTACCCTTCCATCCAGCAATATCCAGAGATCGCTGACATTTTCTGCTAAACAGGTATCTGACAGTCCGCCAATTGCCGTAAAGCTTTTGATCCGTACTCCCGGCATTGCCTCGCGAATCGCATCGAGGTCAAATGTAATACCGCAATTGGCGTGCATCAATATCGCCGCATTGTCCGGTGTACCGTACTCTGTGCCGCCCAAACAGGCCGGGTGCAAACTTGAACCATCTCCAACCAAAG
>JANQGW010000100.1 GCA_028282905.1 Sedimentisphaerales bacterium
TCCGGCGTGACCGTCCAAATGGTCACCGCCTGTGCCGTCACGGGTTGCCACACCACCCGTCCGGGGATTAAATGAAGTCCCGTAGTCCTGTTTTTCACGTACCTTTTGCTCCAATTCCGGAAACAGTCTTGCCATGGCGTGTTCATAGGTCCAGACATGCGTACAGGTACCGTAACAACTGCCCACACCTTCCCATGCCCAGAATCGGTCATTCTTCCACCATTGACAGGTTTCGGAAGCCAGGTTCGCCACCGGCATCATCAGCCGATGTGTCAGCCAGTACGGTAGATTCTGCTGACGATAGTAAGTATCTACAAACAGACGTGTCTGAGATGCCAGTGTTTCAAAGTTTTTCTGCAAGTAATCTGCCACATCGCCGGAATTGTCAAACCAGTTGGCATACATATTCCCTATCGCCGGCCCACCGGTCGGAATCGGCTTGTTCCAGTTCATGCCGCCGCCATAATTCTTGGGGCGATTCGGGAAATACCAGGTCAGCAGATATGTCACCGTTTTGGTTTGACCGGACTTTAAGGTAAACTGTGAACTCAGTTCACCCACGAGTTTTTCGCCCAATTCAACGGCCTTTTTGGCAATCTTACCATTGCGATCTGCCGTACCCGTCGCATCCGCGTCTAAAACCGACAAGCAGACATTGCCGTAATAAGGATGATTTTTATCAAACGGCTCTGCCGCAATACAGGCATCATCGCCAAATAGAATATCATCGACATTAATATGGCCCCAGCCGCCCGTGGCATTGTCAACAATTTCAATTCGGGCCTGCTTGCCAACATATTGACTGACATCCCAGCTTTGATATCTCAGTGTTTCATTATTTTGCCCTGTTGCTGAAAATACCTTCCGGCCGTTCACCATCAGATTGACCGAACAGGCATCCTTGTGATTGCCGCCGCCGATTTTGAATACGATATATTTTTTGCTAATTGTAAACGGTTTGGACATCAGTTTTCCGGTGCTTACGTCTTTATTCAAAAAACTGTTAACCAGGCCGCCTTTGAACCCGCTGACGGTCTGCTGGCCATCCAGTGTGCCTTTGGCCGGGGCGGTGCCGAATGCCTGCCCTTCAATTTGCCAGCCGTCATAATTGCCTCCATCAAAATCTTCAAAAACAACATATTCACTTTTCTTCGATGTTTCCAGTTTCAGCGAATACTCAATAGCCGTCCGACCTGTGTGTTTTGTTGCCTTATTGACACTTTTTGCATTGATCTGGCCCTTCTTTTCGAGGGCAACGAGATTTTGCAGCCAACCGTCAAATTCAACCTGAACGGTTTTGTTGGTAGTATTGGTGATGGTATGGTTTAAAATCGTTCCGGGAATCGCAGAATCTTTCGCATTCAGCGGAATAAACGGAGAAAAGACCTCACTGGTAATCTCTACGGGAAACCCTTTGCTGTCTTTATAATTGATGGTTGCAATGGGGTATTCGCCAATAAAAGAAATAGCATCAAAATCCGCCTCGCTCAGCGTTTTTTTCACAACATCGCTTCCGGCTGTTACCTTTACGGCAAATCCCTGGTCGATAAAACTGGGCGGTCGTTGGCCTTTATAGCAAACCTTAAGCGGACCGAAAACAGTTTCAAACTCCGTCAGATGATCGATGCCGTAACCGGTATTGTAGGCGTTATTAGCAATCCACCAGCGAGCCAGCGTCCCGTCGCCGCGAACATAGAGCTGACCGGCGCAGATGCCCCCACACGGCATCCCGATAGTCTCAAGTTCATCGCCGGAATACACGGCTTGATCGCCTTTTTCATACAGACTTTTCGTCCATTCAGCCGAAAGCTGCTTGTCAGCGGGAACATAATGGTCGACTGTCTCCGCTTTCACATTTCCGGCAGCTATCATAACTAAAATCATAAATACAAACCAGCGTACTGCAGACATCCTTGATCCTTTCTTGTCGTTTAAATTGATACAACTTAGGCTTAAAAACACCCCCATCCCCCTCTCTGCCGCCTGATAATATTAAGGGTACAGGAATGCGGCGATGAACCGCCGCATTCCTGCCCTTTTCCTCTTCATCAATTTTATTACTGAATTAAATGCAAATCATACTACGGCTTGGCCCAAACATTAACGACTCGGCCATTTTGTGCCCAATATGCTTCACAATCGTTATATTTACGAAAACCGGCAGAGCCATCCAGACATCCCTGATTCATTCCCACCGGCCATTCATTGCTGCCGTTAATATCAATATATTCACCAAAACCACGGGTAAAGTGATTAACCTGACGGAATGTCGTATTCGCGGATGAGTAGATGTCATAATTACTGCCGTAAATCTCAATCAAATCTCCAAAGACCGGAAGCGATCCGCGATCGGTCGTTTTCCGCGGCATTGGAGCAGCACTGATCCATGTCCCGGGCATATCTCCCTGGTTAAAGTATCCATAAGACGACTCAAACGGACGCCAACCGGCAAATTGCTGTGTCGGCCATTGTCGTTCATGGCCGAAATATCCGGAGTTCAGGCGTTTCACTTCCGGGCAATACATCACCTCCGGAGCATAATCGGTCGGGGACCATTTGCCCTTTTCCTCTAACACAAAACCATCCAGGTAACCATCAAAGAAAACGCGGTTGTCCGTATGTTTCGGCAGGCCCTGGACCCACCAGATATGCGGATAGTTTGCCGATTCGGCTGGTTTATGAGGAAGCTTTGTGTCATGGTCTTCCGCATAGACAAGAAAACTCATCGTCAATTGTCTGACATTCGACGTACACATCAGAATACGAGCTTTCCGTTTGGCAACTCTCAATGCCGGCATCACAATCGCCATCAGCAAAGCTATAATCGCAATGACCACCAGCAGTTCAATTAATGTAAACCCTTTATTCTTTTTCATTTCTCGATACCTTTCCTATAAACAATCCGTTTGTAATGATTTTAAAATGATGACAGGGCAACACAATATTATTGAAAAAGAACAAGCGACGGTATGTGTCTTTCTTCTGCATCGAAATATTTTGCTATTCAATTGATAAATTTATCGTTAATTTTATTCATCCAAAAGGCTCGCGGCGCCCATTGCGCCGCGAGCAAATTTATTCACAGAGAGGTCTATTACGGCATCGGTGAATAAAGGGTATTATCCAGGAATTGCTCTGCGAGCAACCGCAGGTCGTCGATATCAAAATCACAGTCGCCATCGATATCACCGGCCGGATTCTCAACACAAATCGTAGTTTCCGAAACCGTTGTATAGGCTTCCGCGATCTCATACGCATTCTGAGCATAGTTGTAAATCTTAACGTCATCAATACGGCCCAGGAAATCATTCTGGACATCACCAACATTGGCAATGCGGTTAGCCAGCTTAGCACCGATTCGAATTTCACCCGGAAGATCGGTATAACCGGTACCGTGACCTTCGAAATCCATGATGTTTTCACCGTTGATGTAAGCATCAAAATCATCAAGCGCCGAATAAACAAAAGCAACAAAACGCCATTCATTCTCGACGAAAGGCGGATCGTCCTGGTCACCGGCAAACGTCCAAGTGGAATCATGCTGGAGATTAATCCCGTCCAGACCGCCGTAACCGGCCGGAGCTGTCGAGACACCAAAGTTGTCGTCAGCACCGGTACCATCATCGGTACCATATTTACCAACCATCCCCTGCATTGTACGGGTCAGATCGGTCGGACGTGCCCAGAAGGTCACCGTAAAGCCCTGTGGGCTGACCATCGGCACATCACCGGCAACCTTCAGGAAATCGCCATTTCCATCCAGTTCCAATGAACCATCTCCAACCGCCGCAGACTCGGCATCGCCACTGCCGGCGACTGAAACAAAGCTTGCATCGCCCTGCAGCGTGCCGTCATGGCCGCTTCCATTAGCTTCAACGCCGTCGCCTTCCATCGGCCAGTGATACAGGCAGACGCCGACAAACAGATCTGCGGAATTACTGGGTGAAGTCAATGCGGCATTGGTAACATTACAGTAATAAGCTCCGCCGTCCGCAGCTTCAATATTCGCAATTGTCAGCGTATCGGTTGTCGCGCCCGAAATATCGGGGTCGGCATCATCCAGGTCCACTTCATCACCTGTGCCAAGCGTGTTGGGATCGAAGACCCACTGGTAGGTCAGTGTGCCGGCCAGAGGGTCAGTCGCTTCCACGCTGAATTCCGCGGTGCCGCCTTCACCAACAACAGCATCTTCCGGATGACTTACAAATTCCGGACCCTGCGGTTCCGGGCCGTTGTCAAACGCAACAGCAGTAATATATCGCTGACCTGTTTTGTTAATGGTCAATGTAAAATCATTCGAGGTGCTGTCCACATCAAAGACGGCATAGTTCTGGTTGTCCGGGCCATTCACGGGCAATATGATGGTATTCGGATCAATCCCGTCATCCAGCGTCACCGTAGCGGTATTGTTTTCACCGTCACCCTCGCTGGTCATCACAGTCATCCGGAACGGACCGGCCGCATCCGGACGATTGGCTCGGGTAAACGTCATCGTTAAAGGTCCAGGCGGATCAGTAAAAAGATAGAGAATCGGCGCCTGAGTGAGAGCATTTCCGTTGCCGGGGTCCTCAATAAAACCGAAGTTTCCGGCCGTACTGCCCGACCACAAAGCTACATTAGCCGACGGATAACCACCCATCATTGTGTACGCGCCGATGTAAAACGGAAAAGTCCCTTCATTTTCAGCATTGGCCGGACTGATATCAAAGGGTCCGCCCCACCAAACATCATTACCAACATTCAAAGCCCAGACCATAAACCCGTCCGTGCCGTACTCATTATCAGCTTCCAGTGCGGCGGCGGTACGCCAATTGGAAAGCGTGGTTATATCAGCCTGCCCGGTAATGGTCGCCTGCGCAACAGAGGCAAACAGAAACGCCGTCACAAACAGAAGTATTAATCGTTTGCATCTCATCATTATTATTCTCCTAACTTTCGTTATTATCGTTTTCATTTATGATACAGACGTTCTGCAGCATCCGTTACGGGCACGCAGTATCCGGTACCAGGTTACATTCCAGCCAAGACGCCGCGGCAAGAGCCAAGTCAATCAGATTCACCTGGCAGTCATTGTTTGCATCGGCCAGACCAATCGTCGAAACATCCGGATCGGCTGGATCACGCAGACAAGCGGCTATCCCGGTGTAATCATAGTAGGCTTTCGCTACCTCATTGTTGCTCAATGCATAGTTGTAAATCTTGACATCGTCGATACGACCTTCAAAGAAATTGTAAGGCAAACCAACCGGATCAGCTAATGTGCTTTCGAGAGCACCCATCAGCAGCGAACCGACGCCATTGACAAAGCCGGCCCCTGTATCTTCATTATCATCCAACTCACCATTAACAAAGACGCTAACGGTTCCATCGGCGGCATGCGTATAAGAGACAAATGTCCATTCGCCATTGGCCATGGCTTCTTCGCCGGTGGACGGATGCGGGTCAGTATCTAATGGATTTTCAGGTCCGGTGTTGAATGTCGAGGTGCGAATACGCCCTGCTGTATTTTGCTGAATGATAATAAAGGAGGACTGGTGACGGGCAACAATACCGGTCCAGTCGGCTCCAACATTATCCGGACTTACCCAAAGAGTAACAGAAAATTCATCACTGTCAGTCAGCGGTGTATCGACCGGGGTAATCCGAAGAACACCATCAACACCATCGGTATAGAGCGAACCGGTTCCAACCCTGACGTTTTCATTCGGATCACCACTGCCGGCGAGGAACGTCGCGCCGCCTTCAAGAACACCGTCAAAACCGCTGCCGCCGTCCTCAATACCGTCGCCATCCAGCGGCCAGTAGTACATCATCTTCTGAGTTCTGAGCAGCACTTTGTTACTCTCAGACAAGAGACCATTGCTGACCTTACAGAAGTAATAGCCTTCATCGGCCAGTTCAACATTGGCAATCGTCACTGAATTGCTATCCGAGCCGGAAATGTCCGCATCGCTCTCAAGCAGATCCACTTCGTCACCGGCCACGTCCGGGTCGGGATCATAGGCCCACTGGTACGTTAAGTCGCCCGCAAGCGGATTTTGAGCGGAAACGCTGAATTGAGCGGCGTCGCCGACTGCAACAACCTGAGCAACGGGTTGGCTGGTGATGACCGGGAATTCCGCGGTTTCAATCGTCAGACCCGCCCAGTTGCCTTCGTCGCCGACATAAGCAGCGGTCCCAATAATCTGGCCTGTCGCATCGCTGGTAACAAGGATTACGGCAACTGAATTGCCTCC
>JANQGW010000110.1 GCA_028282905.1 Sedimentisphaerales bacterium
GGCGGCGAAAATTTCAGGGTCTCAAGCGGAGAACGATGACTTTAGTCTGAGTTCGACGCCAACCTAAAGCTACCGGCTTTCAGCCGGTAGTAGTTTACTTCACATTGTGATGAACCATCCCTTCGTTGATGGGAATAAGCGTACGGGCACAGTCACTGCCATCGCATTTCTCAAATTGAATGGCTTTTATGTAGTGCCTGACAATGATGCATTTACAGAGTTTGTCTATGCCGTGGCGAAGGGGCAAAAGGACAAGATGCAAGTTGCGGAATTTCTCAAACAATATTCAAGGATTGATGATGGCGGATAATGGATTTGACTGGTTTGATGTAGCGAAGCGTTTGAAGGCGATTTCGCAGGCGGGTAAGACGTTTGCCAAGGATGAGTTTGAGTTGAAGCGGCATGAGGAACTTGAGCAGATTGTCGCGGAGATTTTGGCGCATCACTGCGAGGCGGACATTGACGTTGTGAAGGGCTTTTTGCAGGCGGATACCGGATACCCGACGCCGAAGGTGGACAGCCGGGGTGTGGTGTTCAAGGATGATAAGATTTTGCTGGTGCGTGAGATTGCCGACGGCGGCTGGACGCTACCGGGGGGCTGGTGCGATACGGGGCAGACGCCCGCGGCCAACGTCGCACGCGAGGTATGGGAGGAGTCGGGCTATGAGGTTCGGGCGACGCGTTTGCTGGCGGTGTTTGATCGGGATAACCAGGGACACAAGCCGCCGTATCCATTCAGTATTTATAAGATGTTTTTTGAGTGTGAGCTGTTAGGCGGCGAGGCGACGGTCAGCAATGAAACCAGTGAGGTCGCGTGGTTTGGCGAGGATGAACTGCCGGAGGATTTGTCCCGCGGACGCACGCTGGAGCATGAATTGGAACTGTTTTTCAAACAGCATCGTGACCAGACCATTCCCACTGCTTTCGATTAAAAAAGGCCTCGGCTAATTGCCGAGACCTATATTAATTGTTTGATATCCAGACTTTGACGCACTGGATCCCGGCTCGGAGGCCGGGATGACATTTATTGAGGACCGGGATGACAGTGAAAATGACAACGCAGGCGGGAATCCAGAGTGTAACCCTTAGATTACCGCCTGCGCGGTAATGACATGAATATGCAATTACTCCAGCGGCCAGTCGTCGGTTCGGAAGGATGAGGCGGGCAGGCCTTCTTTGTTGAACAGTGAGGCCATGAACCAGTTGCTCCAGCCGTAGCGGGCGGCGACGGGTTCTTTGACTGATTCACTGGAAATGACCAGTGTTTTTCCGTCAATGACTGCTTTAGCGGGGACGAATTTATTGTCTGCCCCGGCGATTTCAAAGTCTGTCAAACCACTATCGGCGGCAACCAGTCCGCCGTCAGCATAATCAAAGGAGACGCGAATCTTGCTGCCTTCGACGGTCATGTCTTTGTAAAGCGGGCCGGAATAGACGATGTCTTTTTGTTTGTAGGTTTTGGCCAGCGCCCAGCGTGCGAGTCGGTCGCCGACGTCGTGCTTGTATACCGGATGGATATCTCTTTGCTCGCCGATGTCTGTTATTGTTGCCATGCCGACGTTGTCAACGGTGTCCAGCGTCATCAGCTGGGCCTCGCGAACGGCCTGACTGCGGCGGCTGTCGGGCTGGTACTGGAACGGTGCGATCTGCACATAGTAGAACGGGAAATCGCCCTGATTCCATTTTTGACGCCAGTCGGTAATCATTGCGGGAAACAGGGTGCGGTAACCGATGGGGTCGTAGCAGTTGGACTCGCCCTGATACCAGATGGCCCCGGCGATGCGGAAGGGCAGCAGCGGTGCGATCATTCCGTTGTAAAGAGTGGTCGGCGTGTTCTGGTGGATTTGCGGGCGTTGGGCCGGCAGTGCGGCGACAGTGCCCTGGTGACTGAGTTTGTATTTCCATGTTCCCGCGAGAGTGGAACAGGTTTTGACGTCGGCGCCCGCAGGGCCGATGCGCATATCGTCTTTGGCACTGCTGAAGCCGCCTTCACCGGCGGTGTCGATAACGCGTACGGCGATGGTGTTGCGGCCTTTGCGAAGAATCGATTTTGGAATCGTATAGACGCGTTTTTGATTCCAGCCGCCGGTCGTGCCGAGCGGGGTGCCGTTGAACCAGACCGAGGCGATGTCGTCAATCGCTCCCAGGTGCAGTTGCAGGTCGGCCTTGGTCCATGACGGCGGCAGGTTGGTTTCGCGGCGGAACCAGACGGCGCCGTCGATACCGGCCAGGTCGGTACCGGCCCACACGCGGGGCAGTGTCATTTCGTTCCAGCCGGAATCATCAAATTTTGATTGGAACCACTGCTGTTGGATGCCGATGTCAGTCTTGGCGACTTTGGCGTCCCAGGCTTTGAGTTGTTGGATAAACTTTTCTTTTCGTGCGGCTTCGGATTGCTCGGGATTGTCGATCATTTCCAGTTGTTCTTTGAATTGGGGAAAGTCGGCGAGCGTTTCTTTGCTGGTCCATGCCTCGGCGAGTGTGCCGCCCCAGTTTGTCGAAATCAGCCCGACGGGGACGTCGATTTTTTTGCGGAGGCCGCGGCCGAAATAGTAGCCTGTCGCGGAGAAGGGGGCGACGGTTTCCGGTGAACACACTTGCCAGCGGCCCTTGCAGTCGTCTTTGGGGGTGGTCGAGAAGGTTCGTTCGACGGTAAAGAGGCGAATCTGTGAATCGGCGGCGTTGGCGATATCCTGTTTGACGGTGTCGGTGCCGAGGCGAGCCATGGACCACTGCATATTGGATTGGCCGGAGCAAATCCAGACTTCGCCGAGTAAGATGTCATTGAGGACGATTTCATTATTGCCTTTGACGGTCAGTGTTAAGGCTTTGCCGGCTTTGGCCTTGGGAGTTTTGATCTTGACCGACCACTTGCCGTCGGCGTCGGCGCGGTCGTTTTTACCGGTCCATTGCCAACTGCCTTTGACGGTTACTTTTTCGCCGGGGTCGGCCCAGCCCCAGACGGTGACATGGCTTTTTTGCTGGAGAACCATGTGGTCGCCGAAGATGGCCGGCAGTTTTACGTCGGCTGAGACATTTAAAACTAAAACGCAACTGATGATTAAGGCAGAGACAGCTAAGTTTTTCAGATTCTTCATTTCACAATTCCTTGTCGAGTAGTTTCTTTGTCGATTATTTATCATGCTTTATTTTAACAGTGATTCCAGTGGCGTGTATTCCAAGGCGAGATCACGGGCGACCGGCTGGCAGGTGCACTTGCTCTGGTAGAGGTTGACGCCTTTGCGGATGACCCGGCTTTGGGTGCAGGCGGCTTCGAGACCGTATTCGGCGATTTGCAGGCCGTAGTGCAGTGTGGCGCTGGTCAGGGCGATAGTTGAGGACAAGGCGACCGCGCCGGGCATATTCGCGACGGAGTAATGGACGATGCCGTCCACGGTATAAATCGGGTCGTCGTGGGTGGTTGGGTGCGATGTTTCGCAGCAGCCGCCCTGATCGACGGCGACATCGACGATGACCGCGCCGGGTTTCATCAGCGATAGGTGTTCTTTGCGAATCAGGTGCGGGGCCTTGGCGCCGTGGACCAGCACCGCGCCGATGACGACATCGGCTTCTTTCAGGGACGCTTCGATGTTGGCGTCGTTACTGTAGAGGGTATTGATGGACGAGCCGAAGATGTCATCGAGGTAGGCGAGCCGGCGGGCGTTGATGTCGAGGATGCTGACGTCGGCGCCGATGCCGACGGCGATCTTGCAGGCGTTGGTGCCGACGATGCCGCCGCCGAGAATGGCGACCTTGCCGCGGCGGACGCCGGGGACACCGCCCAGCAGGATGCCGCGACCGCCGAATGGTTTTTCGAGATACTTGGCGCCTTCCTGCACGGCGAGTCTGCCGGCGATTTCGCTCATGGGCACCAGACACGGCAGGTTGCCGTCGGCGGTTTCGATGGTTTCGTAGGCAACGGCTTTGATGCTGCGGGCCATGAGGGCCTCGGTCAGCTCTTTTGAGGCGGCCAGATGCAGATAGGTGTAGAGAATCTGGTCCTCGCGGAAAAATTCGATCTCATCGGGCTGCGGTTCTTTGACTTTAACGATCATTTCGCAATCGTCGAAGATGCGTTGGCGATCCGATTCGATGACGGCTCCGGCCCGGTGGTATTCGTCATCGTCGAAGCCTGCGTGTTGTCCGGCGCCTGACTCAATGAGGACACAATGGCCGCGTTTGACATAGGCGCTGACACAGGCCGGCGTCAGGCCGACGCGATATTCATGTCGTTTGGTTTCCCGAATTGTTCCAATCTTCATAGCCGTCCCCTAAATTGAATGAAAGGTGCTATTCAATATTGTCTGTACATTTCATTTGATAGAATAATTATACTCACCTCTCCCAAAAAGCAAAACTTTGTTTCATGGGAAAGTTAAAATTTTTCAATCAGAGATATCTCAAGGCATTGCTTGATATTGACAAGATTGAAATTAATCAATGCTTTGGATGGTGGTTTGGCCGGCGGGGAAGATTTTGACGGGGCCGGTGTTTAGCTGGACGATGAGGCCTTCGGCGGGATCGATGCCGCGGCAGAAGCCGCTGTAGGTTTGATTGTTGGATTCGACGGTGATCTGGCGGCCCAGCAGGGCACTGAGCTGCTGCCAGCGATGGACGATTGACTCGATATCAACGGAGAGCCAGTGTTCCAGTGAGGCCAGCAGTTCGCAGACCAGTTGATTACGGTTAATAGTTTGGCCGGTTTCGATGGCGACACTGGTGGCGGGCAGTTTCAGGTCACAATTTTCAAAGGCTTCTCTGGACTGGTGGCAGTTGATGCCGATGCCGATGACAAAGTTGTGGCGGGAAACGATGGTCTTCTTTTCGACGAGAATGCCCGCCAATTTCTTGCCGTTGATGAGGATGTCGTTGGGCCACTTGATGCGGGCGGGGATATTGGCAAATTTTCCGATTGCTTCGGCGGCAGCGACGGCGGTGGTCAGCGTTAATTGTTCGGCGTCGATATCTTCGTTTAGCAGCAGAATCGAGGCCAGGATGCTTTGGCCCGGTTGGCTATGCCAACTGCGGCCTCTGCGGCCCCGGCCCTTATGCTGCGACTCGGCGAGAACGCACAGGCCGTCATGAGCCGGGTTGGAGGCGTACTGCCAGGCGATGTCGTTGGTTGAATCAGTCGATTTGAATACGACGACACGACGTCCGAGCCGGGTGCCGGTGCGGGCGGCTTCTATCGTGTCAACATCGAGTATGGTCGGTTCGGTCATCGGATCAGATAATCGCGTCGTAGTGGCCGGGGGTGTCGAAGCGGTCGAGGCCGATGTCAACGGCGATGGCCGAGTGGGTGATGGCGCCGATGGAGATGCGGTCCACGCCACAGCTTGCCACGGTGAGCACGTTATTGAGGGTGATGCCGCCGCTGGCTTCGAGCAGGGGCTTTTTGCCAATTTTATTTCGCAGTTCGACGGCGTGTTTGAGCTGCCACTGGCCCATGTTGTCCAGCAGGATGATGTCGATACCGGGGACGGTGATGACCCGGTCGAGCTGGTCATCGACGTGATCGATTTCAACGACGACAAATTTGACGCCTTTTTTGGCGTGGGCTTCGGCAACCATTTTTTTCAGTTTCGGTTTGAAGTTGCGGCCCAGTTCGGCAATGTGGTTGTCTTTGAACATGACGGCGTCGCCGAGGTTCATACGGTGGTTGTATCCGCCGCCGCAACGAACGGCATACTTTTCCAGTTCACGCCAGCCGGGGGTGGTTTTGCGGGTGTCGTAGATTTTGGCTTTTGTGCCGCGGACGGCGCTGACGAATTTCCAGGTCATGGTGCTGATGCCGCAGAGCCGCTGCAGGAAGTTAAGGACGACACGCTCAGCGCTGAGCATGGACCGCAGCGGCCCTTCGATAACCGCCAGCCGGTCGGCGACGCTGGCGCGGTGGCCGTCGGGGATGAGCACTTTGAGCTTGAGTCGCTTGTCGTATCGCTGGACGATTTCAGCGGCCAGTTCCATGCCGCTGACGACGATTTCTTCGCGGCTGACGAGATAGCCTTTGGCGCATTCATTTTCGCCGACGGTGATCTCACTGGTCGGGTCGCCGTCACCGAAATCTTCACGGACAGCCATGTCAATCAGCATGGAAGCTTTTTTCAGGTCCAGCTTTTTCAGTTTTTTGCGGGCGATGCGTTCGTGCCGTGTTTTGGGGATAATCTCACTCATCTCGTCGTCTTTCTTTTGTGCTTTTTGAACCACGAATGGACACTAATGAACACGAATAAAAAAACTTGCCACAGAAGTCACAGAGGAAAAAGAGAACAAGGTGATGTATATATTTCTCTCGGTGAACTCTGTCTTCTCTGTAGCGATTTTTTTTTAATTAGTGTGTATTCGTGTTCATTCGTGGCTCTTATTTTATTTTTTGCGTTTTTTCTTTTTTGGACCGGCGGCGGTTTCGGCCATGTCCGGCATGTCTTTCAGTTCCTGTATCTGGTCGCGCAGTTTGGCGGCTTTTTCAAATTCCAGTGCCTCGGCGGCGACGAGCATTTCTTTTTCGAGTTCAGCCAGCATTTCGGTCCGGTCATATTCCGATTCGGACAGGTGAACCGCTTCCTGGGCGGTTTTTCGGGCCTTCAATTCATCCGAGAGGCCTTCTTTGATTTCTTTGCGAATCGTTTCCGGCGTAATGCCGTGTTTTTCATTGTACGCTAACTGAATTGTACGCCTTCGATTCGTTTCGTCAATGGCTTTTTTCATGGAGTCGGTGACGCGGTCGGCATACAGCAGGACGGTCGCATCGACGTTACGGGCGGTGCGGCCGATGGTCTGGACGAGCGAGGTTTCGCTTCGCAGGAAGCCTTCTTTGTCGGCGTCGAGAATCGCGACCATTGACACTTCCGGCAGGTCCAGCCCTTCCCGCAGCAGGTTGATGCCGACGAGTACGTCGAATTCGCCTTTTCGCAGGTTACGCAGGATTTTGATGCGTTCCAGTGTCTCGATTTCGCTGTGCAGGTATTTGCAGCGGATGCCTTTGCTGGCGAGGAAGGCGGACAGGTCTTCGGCCAGCCGTTTGGTCAGCGTGGTCACCAGTACCCGCTGGCCGACGGCGATGCGTTTTTTGGCCTCTTCCATGAGGTGGTTGATCTGGTCGGAAGCGGGATACACGAAGATTTCCGGGTCAACCAGGCCGGTCGGTCGGATGATCTGTTCGACGACTTCGCCTTCGCAGAGTTCCAATTCGTACGGTGCTGGTGTGGCCGAGACGAAGATGGCCTGTTTCCAGCGTTCATGAAATTCATCGTATTTCAGCGGCCGGTTGTCCATCGCGCTGGGCAGGCGGAAGCCGTGATCGACGAGTACCTGTTTGCGGCTGCGGTCACCGGCGTACATCGCGCGGATTTGGGGAATCGTGACGTGTGATTCGTCGATGACCAATACGAAGTCGTCAGGGAAGTAGTCGATTAGTGTAAAAGGTTTTGAACCGGGTTTGAGGCCGGCCATGTGGCGGGCGTAGTTTTCGATGCCGGAGCAGTAGCCGACTTCTTTGATCATTTCCAGATCGTACATCGTACGGGCTTCGAGACGCTGGGCTTCGAGCAGTTTGCCCTCGTGGCGCAGCTGCAGCAGGCGGTCATCCAGTTCGGCCTTGATGGAGGCGCAGGCCGCTTCGATACGTTCGGCGGGCAGGATATAATGTTTGGCCGGGTAGATAAACACCTGCGATTCTTCGGCGAGGATGTCGCCGCTGACCGGGTGGATATAGGCAATACCTTCGATGTCATCGCCGAAAAACTCGAAGCGGACGCCGAAGGATTCGTAGGACGGCCACAGTTCGACAACGTCGCCGCGGACGCGAAACTTGCCGCGGGCAAAGTCGATGTCGTTGCGTTCGTACTGCAGGTCGGCGAACCGGCCCAGCAGGTCGTTGCGTTCGACGGTGTCGCCGACGCGGACGGGGATGACGCTGGCCTGGTAGTCTTCCGGGCTGCCGAGGCCGAAGATGCAGGAGACGCTGGCAACGATAATCGCATCGGGTCGGCTCAGCAGGCTGGTGGTGGTACTTAGCCGCAGTCGGTCAAGTTCGTCATTGCGGGAGGCGTCTTTTTCGATGTAGATGTCCCGCTGGGGGATATACGCTTCCGGCTGGTAATAATCGTAATAGCTGACAAAATACTCGACGGCGTTGTTGGGGAACAGTTCCTTGAATTCCTCGTAGAGCTGGGCCGCGAGGGTCTTATTGTGCGAGATTACCAATGCCGGTTTTTGCACGCGTTCGATGACATTGGCCATGGTAAAGGTCTTGCCGCTGTCGGTGACGCCGAGCAGGGTCTGGTAACGCTTGCCTTCGCCGATGCCGGCGGTAAGCGCATCAATCGCCTTGGGCTGGTCGCCCTGCGGCTGAAACGGACTGTGGATTTTGAATTCATTCATAGTGACAGTCCGCTATTGTAGCCTGAGAGGGGTGATTTCACAATGACTTTCCTTCAGGTGGATTGGCAAAGTTTTTTGAGGGGGGAGTTTTTCAGCGCGCAAAAAATCCGGACATGCTTTTTTGGAAACCATGTCCGGGTTGTGAGTTTATCCGTAAACAGTAAGCTTAGATGCGGTTGGAGCTGGTGATGCGCGCCATGCGTGCTGATTTTTTGCGTTTGCGGCGGTTTGCTTCCGAGGGCTTCTCGTAGTAGCTGTTGCGTTTAATGTCGCGAATCAGACCTTCTTTTTCGCACATCTTCTTAAAACGCTTGACCATCTGCTGGATACTTTCACCGGCTCTTGCTTTGACCTTAATCATACAGTCTTAAACCTTCCCAAAAAACCTTGTCTAAACCAATATTACTGTTCTGTCCGAAAATACGAAACCAATAAGATAGTCGATAGAGACTAAAATGCAAGTTAAAAAATTAAATCAGATGGGATTTCTATCGGCAAAATGGGGCAATTGGCCGCAATGGTGAGGGGATTCTCTCAATAAGGGCAATAGCAGAACTGGCTGTTCCTTATCTTCAATTGGAAAATTATGATAAAAGAAGACCGTAAAATCCACGGTTTTTTCAAGTTTTATGGGTGCATATTCCGATAATATTATCATAAGGAATCCTATAAAGTAGTAGGGATATTTCAAGGAGACTGTAGGGGAATATGCCTGTTTACATTTTTTAAAGGGCGAAAGAAGTTATTTCCCGTATCCGTCCGGGTGATGCGCTCGGAGTTGGGAGCTTTGACATGGGAAAGATCGAGTGGGATGAGACTTTTCAGGTGGGGGTTCCGCACCTTGACCACCGGAACAGGCAATTTATTGTTCGGGTGAATCAATTACTTGAGTCTGTCAGGCGACTGCATTCCGCGACACAGATTATCGAATACCTTTCCGAGTTTTCTGATGAAGCCGATCACCATTTCCACTATGAGGAGAGGTTTTTAAGAGAGGCGATTGACGCCCTTGAATTTGATGACCATGCCGCTCGTCACGCATTTTTTGTGGATAGTTTACGGCAACCGTTTCTTGACAGTGACAATGAGCAACCACCAGATGTTGAGGAATTAGCCGCTTTTTTTACCGACTGGCTCACATTTCACATCCAAAAGCTGGATAAACAGGCTTTTGGCTCTCAAGAATCGCCCTGCGAACCATAAAATGAGTTTGCTGCTTTATCTTCGACGGTTTCTTTGTCCTTGATTTTTGGGTTTAAAGGGGTATAATCTCGGCTCCGTAATTCAACAGAAAATCAAGTTTTAACTAAACAGGAAAGGTCCATAATCATGGCAAATGCAGTCGTCAGTCAATCCGGCGGCCCGACCGGTGTTATCAATGCCTCTCTGGTAGGCGTGATCGAAGAAGCCTGCAAGCACAGCGAAATCGACAATCTTTACGGCGGCGTTCACGCGGTCGCGGGCATCGTTAAAGAACAGTTTGTTGATCTGAAGAAAATTTCCCTGGAAACGCTCGAACTGGTGGCGGGTTCGCCGTCATCGGCACTGGGTTCCAGCCGGGATAAACCCGATGAAGAATACTGCGGGCGGATCTTGGAAGTCTTCAAAAAACGCGATATTCGCTATTTCTATTACATTGGCGGTAACGATTCGGCTAACACCTGCTACATCATCAACACCATGGCTGAAAAGAGCGGTTATGACCTCAAGGCCTTCCACGTACCGAAAACCGTCGATAACGATCTGCTCGTGACCGATCACTGCCCCGGTTTTGGAACCGCGGGTAAATTTGTTGCCTGTGCTCTGATGGGTGATGATCTGGACAACCGGGCTTTGCCGGGTGTTAAGATTGACGTTATCATGGGGCGTCACGCCGGCTTTTTGACGGGTGCCGCGGCACTGGCCAAACAGCGTGAAGATGACGGGCCGCATCTGATTTACATCCCCGAACGGGCGGTTCCGATGGATAAGTTCCTCGGCGATATCGATGCGATGTATAAAAAACACGGCCGTTGTGTTGTGGCTGTCAGTGAAGGTATCTGTGCCGACGGTCACACGACCTGGGCTGAAAAGCTTGCTGAAAACGCCGAACGCGACGCACACGGTAACGTACAGCTTTCCGGTACTGGTGCTCTGGCTGACTTCCTGTCAAGCCAGGTCAAGAGTGAGCTAAAGATCAAACGCGTTCGCGCCGATACCTTCGGTTACCTGCAGCGCAGCTTTGCGGGCCTGCAGAGCGAAACCGACGTTGCCGAAGCCCGTCAGTGCGGCCGCCTGGCGGTACAGTATTCGATGAAAGAAGATAACGGTTCGGTTGCCATGAAGCGCACTGGCAGCGGTGCTGACTACGGCGTGGAATACTTCCGCACCGATCTGTGCAACGTGGCTGAGCACACTAAGAGCGTGCCGGATGAATACATCAATGCCGACGGTAACGGCATGACCGATGCATTCATCGAATACGCCGCACCGCTGGTGGGTAAGCTGCCGAGGACCGAATACCTCGGAACTCTGCCGATCGTTGGATAATCGCGTAAGTAAACTTGCTTAACCAAAGGCCCGCTCGTTAATTAACGTGCGGGCCTTTTTTGATTACTCAAACCGACGGTGGTCTTTTGGGGAAGTTAAAAAGCAAAAGCGAAGATTTTCCGATTATCAAGGGCGAAGTTTCCACACATAAGCACGACCGGAATTTTTTATTCTTATCAGCCCAATCTCTTCTTCCATCCGATGCACCCACGATGGACACGGGCGATCATACGGTAAGTCCAATTGCTCTTTGATCTCTGTCCAGGTCAAGCCGTCCGGGTGATGGCTTAGTTCCTCCTGAATAATCTCTCTGAAATCCACGTACCGCACAGTCACCTCAATTTTTTAGCTAAGTGTAAAGTGTTATTGTACATCCCGTTATTATTCGGCATTGTAAAAGTTCTAATGTGTCAGTCGCTCCAGCAGAGGATCCAGCTCAACAACAGCAAATCCGGTGGCCGCATCACTGATGCCGTAGGGGATAATGAGATTGTTGTTATGTACCAACCCACCGCAGGAATAGACGACATTGGGCACGTATCCGCTTCGTTCCTCATCGATCGGTGACAGCAGCGGTTCCTCCAGCGCCCCGATAACCCTGAACGGATTATCCTTATCCAGCAGTATCGCCCCCATACAGTATCGTCGCATCGCTCCGACGCCGTGTGTCAGCAGCAGCCAGCCGGCTTCGGTTTCGATGGGGCTGCCGCAGTTGCCGATCTGCACATATTCCCATTTGTGCCGGGGCTGTCGAATCATCTCGGCCTGATCCCAGAAATCAACCCGGTTGGTTTTCAGCAGAAACAGATTTTCACCATCGACACGTCCAATGGCGGCGTATTGTCCGTCGATGCGTTTGGGGAATAGAGCCATGCCCTTGTTTCGCGCGTATTGACCGTGCAGCGTTAGAATGTCGGCACGGTTGCGGTGTTTGACTTCCAGAATCTGCGGCAGAATCTGACGGCCATTATAGGCGGTATAGGTGCCGTAGTAAGCGACTGATCCGTCGTCATCGATAAAATGAACCAGCCGCATGTCTTCCATGCCCTGCGATTCTGTTTCGCTGATTGGAAACAGAACCATATCCTCGATTTTGATGTGTTCATCCAGTTCCAGTCGATAATCGGCCCGTCCCAGCCACAGGATCATCTCGAAATGTTCGCGGGTGGTTGCCGAGTCGATTTTATGCTCCATGAATTCGATCTTTTGCTGCAATTGCAAATGCGTAAACGTTTCCGGAAGTGATTCCAGCAGGGCATCGACCGCCGGGCCATTGCAGTTGAGCTGATGGATCTTTTCGGCAAACGGTGCTTTTTGGAATTGGCGGTTTTCTTTCTGCCGTAAACGACGGACATAGACACTGGATGGATTGATCGTAATATTTCCATCGCCGTCGATTAGTCCCCGGCGAAAGGTAATCGATGAAATGTGCCCCTCACCAATGGTGCGAAGGCTCATCGTAAACCGCAGCGACCCGGCCGGCACATCAGTCTGGTCATAGCTGGGAACCATGGACGGGTTAAATAACGCCGCTGATTCAAACGCGTATTCCATGGAAAAATAAGCACCGATTAACATGCGAATTTCAAGATCCTGATCAAACGCCAATCCCGCCTGGTGGATGACACGTTCATAATGATCGATCAGGATTTCTTCCAGCCCCGGATTGACGTCGCTGAATTCTTCGAGAATTCTTTCCAGCAGGATGGCGATCTCATCAGCTGCCAGTGACTTGACACGCTCGATAATTTTGACGGCACGGTCCTTGCCCGGCCAGAAAAAACGGGTGATGGTTCGCCGGCTGTCCGGCGTTAAACGAAGCGGTAGTCGCCTGATGGGTAGTGGCCCGGTACTCATACGATCCTCTCTGTTCAAGGTGTCCTTCAATTTGCGGCCGCAGTCGGCCTCGATCCTTTATAAAGAGATATTTCTTAAATATTATACTATTCAGGTTGGACGAATGTCAAAGCAGAAATGAGCGAGTTCGATATATGGGAATATTGAGATGACTTTAAAAAATCAAGAAAACTCCGAATGAAACATCGAAGCTGATGTCAAGAATATGGTTGCTGTTATCCGTAAAAATCCCTATTTTTTTCAAAAAATAGCGGTGTTATCGGAACATCCTTGACGGTTTTTTCGATTCACGATACAATAATTTAATACATCTTTAGATATGCTGTTGCTCGGTGATAAACACAATGGGTTACGGAGCAAGGCAGGAAAATGGACAGGAGAAAACAGAAAGTGTTATTTGTTTACGACCTGATTCGATTTTGTCAGTTCATCCCCGCTCATCGTGTTTCTAAGAAGCTATTCCATTACTTTTCTTCGATTGCTGTTCAGCCTGTGAATTTTCCAGATTTCTGTTTATCTATAATATGAGAATATCGTATGGAAGCTGATACTTCCAAATGCGATTTACCAATAAATCAGTTCAATTTTCTAAATATCAGGAAAGGAGAAAACATGAAAACTCAACGGCATATAAGAATGATAATTATTTATGGTTGGTTCGTACTGAGTATTTTCTTTTGGGCCGTGCCGATATATGCGGCCGACTGGACCAGCTTTCATGCGGACTCAGCCAACCTTGGTGTGACTGTTGACCGCGGGCCGGAATCTAACAATATTGTCTGGAGTTTCTGTAATAGAGACCGAGGTCAGTTTGAATGCTCACCAGCCGTGGCTGAGGGAAAGGTCTATACTGCTGACGATGAAGGGCATGTGTACTGCTTTGATGCAGACAATGGCGAGATACTCTGGCATTCCCAATTGTACGGCTCTTTTGATCAGTCAGGTCCCTGCCTAGACATCATCAATAGCCAGATGTATATTGCTACCACCGGAGGAGTGCTCTATTGTCTCGATATGAATGGGAATACTAACGGCACTGCAAAGATACTCTGGTCTTATGACTCGGGAAAAAGTTATCCCTGTTCTCCAGTACTTGACGAATTGCGATTCAACATAATTTTTGCAGCTGACACGTGGCTTTTTTGCTTGGATCAGGACGGCAATCTTTTGTGGCGATTTTTCTCCGACACTGGTGACTATATTCGAAACAGCCCGGCTGTTTTTAACGACCATTTGTATATTACCTCTGACAGGGTTGAAGCATTCTGCGTGAAGCTGGACAATCCGCTCTCGGAGGACAGTAATGGGAACGATATCATCGAAGGCGAGATTCCCAGTGAATACGAATGGAAGTATGCACATTTTGGCGGGTGGTCCTCGCCATGTATTGAGGAAGATAACAATCAGCATGTTTCCCTTTATGTTGCGAGGAATACCGGAGCGGTTGGAGATGCCGGAGTGGTGCGTTTGGATCTTGACGAAATGCCACCAGTAGAAATGGCTCATTATGAATCAGACGGCCAAGTGTGGGGGACTCCGGTGGTGTATTACGGCAATGTGTATTTCGGGGATAATGGCGGGAAGTTTTATCACTACACGCAAAGCGGTAACACTCCTGACTGGACGTATGATACGGGGCGACAAGTGCAAAGTTCGGCTGCGATGACAACCGGCAACAACCGTTCGCTTGTTTATTTTACCGCTAACGACGAGAATATGCATTGTTTTAGAGCTTTTGGCGATGACGGTGAAGATCCACCGGGACCGGTTGTGAAATGGATTGACGATACCCATTCGTTTACCGCTGAATCACCGGCAGCATATGACGGAAAATTATATTGCGGCGGTAATTGGCATGACTTCCTCTGCTATGGACCGTCGAATAACAATACGGCGACTACCAATGCTTATTGTCCTTCAACGGGCGAAGAAATCGTTGTGGATGTTGAGCGTACCGGTGATCCAACGGTTTATACAACACCTCATACATTCATTGGTGATGTTAATGAGTTCACATCCCTGATTCCTGTTGATATAACGGTGACGATACCTGCCGGATATGAGTTCCAGCGGTGGAATACGGGGCAGACCTCAACGACAATCACTGTGGAAAACGGCGGCACCTATACGGCTTATTTCAAGCTGAGTCCCATGGTAGATACAGATCAGGATTGGATTGCAGATGCCGATGACAACTGTCCAGCGATGTTTAATCCGGATCAGCAGGATTCCGATGGTGACGGTGTGGGCGATGCTTGCGAAGGACCGTCAATGGATTTCGATCATAACGGGATTATTGAACTTGCAGATTTTGCGGAATTTGCGCTTCGCTGGCTACAAACCCCTGTGCCTGAATGCTGGGAATCCGGTACTTTCTGTTATGGAGATGCTAATGGCGATGGTTATGTGGGAATGAAAGACCAGGAAATTCTGGCTGAAGCGTTAACAAGGGCATTTGTGTTGAGCTATCCTGATTTTGAGTATTCTCCCTGTGCGGATTTTGATCAGGATGGCGATGTTGATATGACCGATGCGGATATTTTAGACGCTAATTTCGGTACTTATCCAGCCAGTGATTGCGAGGTTGGCGGCTCATGGCCTCCTGGTTTGTGATCATTGTGGAGTTGTATGTGAGTTCAGGCGATGGCTTTCCATCCCTGGTTCAGTTCATCCAGCAGGGTGATGACCTCATTGATCCTTTGCGGGCTTTTCTCAATATTGGCCAAAAATAGATGCTGATTCATAAAAATGTAGAGCCGACGCAGATTGGCGGCAATGTCTTCACCAGCTTCCATATCCAGAACGGTATTGAGTTCATCGATGATCGCGGTCGCCTTGTTGATATACAGTCCTTTGGTTTCCATATCCCCGTCATTGATGGCTTTAACAGCCAATTTCAAAAACTTGATGGCGCCGTCATAGAGCAGGACAATGATACGTCCGTTGTTTTGAGTGGTTATCGCGACATCCTGATATGCTTGAAGAGCCTGCATGATTTTTGCCCCCTGTAAAACTAAATTGAAATGAATCTAAGATAATTTGAAAGAAGGGAGAGACGCTCGATTGAGCGTCTCTCCCGTAATTGTTTAACCTTGCAGTAGTGACAGTGCCATCTGCGGCATCTGGTTGGCCTGTGCCAACATGCTGATGCCGGCCTGGCTCAATACCTGTGTACGGGTCATGGCAGCCATTTCGGTGGCCACGTCAACGTCCGAGATACGTGATTCTGCAGCCATCAGGTTTTCGGCCATAATGTCCACAATCGAGATCGTGCTTTCCAGACGGTTCATCTTGTAACCGAAGGCCGCACGAGCTGTATCTTTCACATTGATCGCATTGGTAACGGTTGTCAGTGCGGTAGCAGCGTCAGCGGCCGAAGCAATATTGACACCACCAACGACCTGTGCGGCTGTGTAGTTGTCGGCGTTCAGTGCGGCACCACCTGCACCTGCGTCTGTAACAGCGGTACCACCACTGCCGTTGACGGTCAGGTCACCGGTACCGGTACCGACGACGCTCATGGCGACGCCATCAGCTTCCAGACGTGAGGCAAGCTTCAGTGAGAA
>JANQGW010000013.1 GCA_028282905.1 Sedimentisphaerales bacterium
GCTTTATACAAAAGCATCAGCACCGGTGACATAACCAGTGCCGCCGAGACAGTGCCGACGATCTGCATAACCTGCTGTTTCCAGGGCGTGGCGCCGACAATGTGGCCCGCTTTTAGGTCCTGCATATTGTCGCCCGCGATCGCCGCCGCACAGCATACGACACTGCCGACCAAAATGGCCGCCGCCGGGCCGTTTTTGGCATCGGCTCCCATCAGCACCAATAACAATAATGCCGAAATCAGTACTGTTGAAATGGTCACGCCGGAAATCGGGTTATGCGACGAGCCGACAATCCCGGCCATATAGCCGGCAACTGCGGAAAAGACAAAACCAACCACCAGCATCACCGCTGCCATAACCAGTGACACCGGCATCTGCTGGACAAAGACCTGATAGACCAGAAACAGCGGAACGATAGAACCAACGATCAGCATCACAATCCATTTCATGGGCATGTCTTTTTCAGTCCGGCTAATCTCCACGGTTTGCCGGCTTTCAACATTCTGATAGGCCTTCATGCCGCTGAGAATGCCGCTAACGAGGGATTTTCGCATATGGAAAACCGTCCACAAACCGCCAACCAGCATTGCACCGACACCGATGTAGCGAGTTTTCGTACTCCATATTTCAGAAGCCCAGTCTGCAGCAGCCATCCCTTCCGGACAACCGCCCATTTGCGAAGAAATAACGGGGATCGCCACAAGCCAGTTGGCCGCTCCGCCGAGAAACACTAAAATTGAAACATTCAAGCCAACGATATAGCCAACCGAAATCAGAGCGGGGCTGAGATTGGAACCGAAATAGGCCACCGATGCGCCAACTGATTTAGCACCTTCAAGAACTTCGGGAAACAATCCGAAAAGATTTCCGGAACCAAGCTTGTACGCCGCGCCCGCCAGTGCAGCCTTAACAATGGTCATCACGCCTTTGCCGCCCTTTTCACCGGTTTCGAGTACTTCCGCAGTGGCAACACCTTCAGGAAACTGCAGCTTTTCTTCAATAATCAGGCTACGCCGCAACGGAATCGTAAACAGCACACCCAGTAATCCGCCAAAACCGGCGATCAGCGTGACCCACAGGTAGTTGAAATCATCCCAGAACCCCATAATCACCAGCGCGGGAAACGTAAAAATCACACCCGCCGCCAGTGACTCACCCGCAGACGCTGCGGTCTGGACGATGTTGTTTTCCAGCACGTTACTTTTTCGCAGCAGCTTGAGAATCCCCATCGAGATCACCGCAGCAGGAATTGACGCCGAAACCGTCATGCCTGCAAACAGCCCGAGATACGCATTGGCCGACGCCAACACAACAGACAGAATAATCCCCAGTAAAATCGAACGAATGGTCAGTTCCGGTAAACTTTCTTTTTTCACGTTTGTTTTCCCTTCACCTGAATTGCGTTAAACCTGCTTATCAGACAATGTTTGTTTAGAACATACCGTGTGATTTTAGCGGACATGCCGAATTTCGCAAGGAAAAAGGCTCTTGAGTTTTTCACCCCGAGCGACTATCCTATGAGCAGCGAAACAAAAACCATCAATTTTAGTGGGAAGCGAAGAACTATGTCGAACTTATCACTCTTTGATCTTATCGGAAAAAAAGCCCTTGTTACCGGCGGCGCCGTCGGTATTGGTCGGGGTTGTGCGGTCGCACTGGCCCAGGCGGGCGCGGACGTGGCGATTGTGGATATTGACGAAAAAACCGGCACGAAAACCGCCGAAGAGATTAAGTCAATGGGCCGCCAGTCGCTGTTTGTCAAATGCGATGTCACCGATAAACAGCAGGTGCAGGCGATGGTCACCGCGGTTGTCGAGGCATTCGACCAGCTGGATATTGCCGTCAATAACGCGGGAATCGCTATTTTGGGCGCGGACGAAGAACTCCCGCAGGCTGATTGGGACAAGGTCATTGCAGTGAATTTAACCGGAACATTTTTGTGTGCCCAAGCCGAGGCCCAGCAGATGATTCGCCAGACACCAACCGAAGGTAAGATCATTAATATCGCGTCGATGTCAGCCCGGATCGCCAACTGCAACGCTTCGTACGATGCCTCCAAGTCCGGCGTGGTCCACATGACCAAGACGCTCGCCGTTGAATGGGGACGGTTCAACATTAACGTCAACTGCATCAGCCCCAGTTATATCCTGACGCCGATGCACGCTTCGACGCCGGTTGCGGTCCGTCAGCGCATCCGCGAGATTACGCCGATGGGCTATGTCGAGCGACCTGAAGATTTAAGCGGCGCGGTGATATTCCTGGCGTCGGCAGCGTCGAACTATGTCACCGGCCACGACCTGCTGGTCGATGGCGGCCATACCTTGAACGCATGGCTGGCGCCGCTGGGTCGTGAGATACCGCCGCGCATCAGCCCCGACCAGGAAAGCAAGCAGATGAAGGCTGATCTCGACAAGATGGGGTTGCCGTATGATGCCAACGGCATCAATCCGGATCTGCATCCGGAAATCGCCGATGTGTTCAGACAGGCGTTTGGAGATTAGATTAGACATATAAGACATCTATCCCGGAGCGTCAAAGCTTCGGTTAAGAATATGTTTTCACCCTTACGGGTTATTGATTACAGAAAAAATGCTGAAACGATTTATAAAATATTACCGGCCTCATCGGAGGCTGTTTGCAATGACGATGGCCGCGGCGGTCATCGGAGCGGTGCTGACAGTGTTTATCCCCGCCGTGACCCGGCAACTGCTGGATAAGCACATCCCGGATAAAAACTTCGGAGGCATTGTCACCAGCCTGATTCTGATGGCCGCATTGATTGTCTTTTCAACGACGATGGCCTATATCCGTGTCAAATGGGGGCATATTCTCGGCGTCCGTATGGAGTTTGACATGCGGGCCGAATTTTTCGGACACCTGCAAAAACTGAGCTTCAACTACTTCGACAATGTAAAGACCGGCCACCTGATGAGCCGGATTTCTAATGACCTCAACCAGATCGCCGAAGTCGCCCACCACGCGCCGGAGGATTTGCTGATTTCAATATCGCTGATTGTCGGAGCGTTTATCGCAATGTTCCAGTTTAACGCCCCGCTGGCGGCCATCGCCCTGGTGCCGCTGCCGCTGCTGGTGGCATGGGGTGTGTTTTACGGCGGAAGCATGCGCCGCGGTTTTCGCAATGTCCGCAAAAAAATCGCCGACATCAACAGCAGCGTAGAAAATTCCGTCCAAGGCATTCGCGAGGTCAAGGCCTTTGCTAATGAAGATGAAGAGATTGACAAATTCGACATCGTCAACGTCAGCTTCCGAGCAGCCAAGGAAAAGATGTACGGGATTATGGCAGTGTTCTTTTCAGTCATGACACTGCTGATTGAAAGCTATTTCCTGGTGGTCATCGCCGGTGGTGTCATTCTGATGTACATGGGAAAATCCGTCACGCCGGGCGACCTGCTGGCGTTTGTGCTGTATATCTACTTCATCCTGAACCCGATTCGGCGGCTGGTCAATTTTGCCGAGCAGTTCCAGCAAGGGGCGGCTTGTTTCGAGCGATTCACCGAGGTGATGGATATCGAGCCGGACATCGTGGACAGAAAAGACGCCCATACATTCGAGCCGGTTGACGGCGAAATTACGTTTGAGAACGTCAGCTTCAAATATTCACAGTCACATGAGCATGTGCTGGAAGATGTGAGGCTGACGATACCGGCTCATAAAACCATCGCGATTGTCGGCGAGTCCGGGGCAGGCAAATCAACGATTGTTTCGCTGATCCCCCGCTTTTATGAAGCCCAGCAAGGCGTCATCCGCATCGACGGCCACGATATTATGGACCTCAAGCAAAAATTCCTGCGGGAAAACATCGGTATCGTCCAGCAGAATGTCTTTTTGTTCGATTCGACGATTCGTGACAATATCATGTACGGCAATCCGAGTGCAACAGAAGACCAGTTGATCGACGCTGCACAGCAGGCGAATATCCTGGAGTTTATTCAGTCACTGCCGGACGGGTTTGATACCTATGTCGGCGAACGGGGCGTGAAACTTTCCGGCGGGCAGAAACAGCGGATTTCCATCGCGCGAGTCTTTTTGAAAAATCCGCCGGTGTTTATCTTTGACGAGGCGACCAGCTCGCTGGATACCGAGTCGGAAACACTGATTCAGCAGTCACTGGAACGCCTGAGCCGAAACCGCACAACGGTCATTATCGCCCATCGGCTCAGCACGGTCAAAAACGCCGATTACCTGTACGTCCTGAATGCCGGCCGCGTCGTCGAACACGGCACCCACACCGAACTGCTCGAAAAGAAGGACTACTACCACAAACTCTACACGATGAACCTGTTTTAATTGGCAGCGCGAGCGGGCTACACATTATATAGACAGGATTAACGGGATATACAGGATAAATAATAAATTTGTGAATCCTGTTTATCCTGTCACAATAACATCAGTGAAAATCAGCGCAAATCTGTGTCAAAATACTATTCTTTCGCGATGCAGTAGAGGTATTTAAGGCTCTTGATATAGATTTCATTTCCGACAATCGCCGGGGTTGCGTCAACCTTGTCATCGAGGGTATTGGTTGCCAGCACCTCAAACGTATCAGAGGTTTTCACCACGGATACCACCCCGTTTCGCCCGGTAAAATAGACCCTGCCGGAAACACCGACTGGTGAGGCATAGATTCCTTTGAGACCGTCGAGTTTTTGTTTGACATAATGAGCCTTACCATCTTTGGCGTCATAGCAGGAAATGATTTCCCGGTTGCCAGACGCAACATAGATTTTGCCGTCTATCAATATCGGTGACGGCACATACGGTGTCGCTTCATCGATTTTCCAAGCCACCGCCTCGGTGCCGGTCAGGTCACCGGTTTGTCCAAGTTTGATCGCGTACAAAGCTGCCCCGCGAAAGCCGCTGGTACAATAAACATTGTCGAATCCAACCACTGGGGTAGGGACAACATTTAGTGTTTGGCCACTGCATTTCCATAAGATGTCGCCGGTTTGCACATCGTAGGCGCGAACAAAGCTATAACCGTTCACGATGACTTGGGTTTTGCCATTCACTTCAACGGCGACAGGTGTGGTCCAGCCAGTTGGCTCATCACGCTCCTTTTTCCAGAGCGACTTTCCGGAAATTTTATCAAATGCATAAATCCAGGACTGGTCCTCATGGTCAGAAACGACAATCGCCGCATCACCGGCAATCCCCACCGAACTGCCCTCTCCGAACCCGTTGCGAGTCCGCTGTTTGACCAGTTCCTGACTCCATTTGAGATTACCGTCGATGTCCAGACAGTACAGACCGAACGAACCAAAACTAGCCCAGATCAACTTGCCATCGGTCACCGGCGAATACGAAGCAAAACTGCCGTCGCGGTGGTGGCCTTCATGGGGAATCGCTTCTTTAACGGTTTTCTGCCAGAGAACCTTACCATTATTTCGGTCCATGCAGACAATGGCAAATTTGTATTTGGAAGTCGGTCGCCTGCCCCCGCCGCGTCGACCGCGGCGTCCGGCGGCAGGTTCAGCAACTGCTGTACCCGCTTTTTCCGACTCGATCGCCGTCATAAAAAAGAGCTTTTCGCCCCAGACAACCGGCGAAGACAGGCCGCTGCCGGGAAACTCGACCTTCCATTTGACGTTTTCCGTCTCACTCCAGGTCACCGGTGGGTCCGCATCCGAGGCCACACCCGTATTTTCCGCCCCGCGAAACGTCGGCCAAACGGCATCCGCCGCCTGCAAAGACGTGACAATTAACAACACCGAACACATCATTGAAAAGATCTTGGCTCGTTTCATCATAATCCTTTCTTTTATGTATAATTACGGCTCTTTTTTAGCTACTACAGGCATATAAAGCCACTGTTCATACTATGCAGATAGTGTTCAGACGCAAATAAAAGTTACCTTGAAAATACAGCACCACACACCCCAACCCACAAAATTAACTCAAAAAACCTATAAGCCTATTTAAATAAAACACTTAAGAAGAATTCAAATTCTCGTAAAAATATCCCTTGACGACTATACTTGTTACCAGTACACTGCAAACAAACAAAGCGGTTAAATCACGGAGGTTTGGTTGAATTTCAATAACTGGAAGATCCAATTGCGCAAGGGCCTGCTGGAACTGGTGGTTCTCAAACTGCTTTCATCGGGGCAATTCTACGGCTACGAAATGGTCAAGACGTTGAAAACCATCAAGGGGTTCAGCATCCGTGAAGGTAATATCTATCCGATTCTCGCCCGCCTGAAAACCGACAAGCTGGTGGTGATTGAGCAGCAGGTTTCGCCGGATGGACCGGTTCGAAATTCTTATGCGATCACGGAAGCCGGCAGGTTAATGCTTGAAAAAATGACCGCACACTGGAAAGACGTCATTGAAACAATCGACACGCTTACAGCAGGAGATACAAAATGAAGGATACAAATGACTGGAAGCAGATCTGCAGTGAATATTTGGCAAACGTTGACGCCGCTTTAGTCAATGCAACAGTCGAAGAAAAACAACAGATTCTTAATGACATCACCATTCATTTAAACGAACGGTATCATGAATTAAGCGACGAGGAACAAACCTGGGAACACTATCAGCAAATTCTCACCGATCTTGGACCCGTTGAGGATTACGCCGAGTTACTTAACGAAAAGAGTCCGGACAAAAAGAAATTTCAAAAACATCGTAAGGCATTCTGGATACTGCTTTGTGCGGGTATTGGATGTGTTTCCGTCTTGGCTTGTTCTATTGGCTTTTTCTCACATTCCGCCATCAAAAAAGCTCGGGAATCAAAACGTCCGGTTGTCGTCAAAACATTTCCGGCAGCACTGGATCGAACTGTTGACCCGGACACCACAGAAATAACCGTCACCTTTGACCAGCCGATGATGAATTTCAGCTGGTCCTGGGTCGGCGGCGGCGAACACTTTCCGGAAACCACCGGCCAGCCGCGATATGACAAAGAACGCACCACCTGCACCCTGCCGGTAAAACTCAAGCCCGGACACTGGTATTGGGTGGGTATCAACAGTGAAAAATTTGTTTATTTCCAGACGGCCAAACATATCCCCGCCAAACCCTACGCGATTCTGTTTGCCACGGCGGATAAAAACGGAAATCCTACCGAAATCCCGATTGACTATATCGAAGAGACAAAACGCGTTAACTCAAAATAAAGGAGCCTTCACATGAAATCAAGTCGTACTATTCAACTCGCCATCATTTGCTTATTAGCCGCACCATGTCTTGCGCGACCGCCGAAAGTTGTCAAAATGGTTCCTGAAAACGGTGCCGCAGACGTCAAACCCGGGCCGTGTAAGATACGTATTCTGTTTGACCAAGACATGAACAGAGGCGGCTATTCAATCTGCGGCGGCGGAGAAAACTTTCCCGAATTTATCGGCAAACCCAAATGGACCGGTAAACGCAGTATGGTCATTAATGTGAAGCTCAAACCGAACCACGAATACACTTTTGGCATCAATTCCCCCTCCTTTAAAAACTTCAGAAGTGTTTCGGGCGAACCGGCCAAAGTGCTGTCGGTGACGTTTCGAACGTGCGGAACTGACGGGCCGAGTAAATCGGCCAAACCAACGGCGGCTTTAGCCGATAATCGAAAAGCAGTTCAGGCATTGCGTGATAATATCCGGTTAAACTACTCCTATCGGGATAGAAAAGGGCTGGATTGGGACGCTTTGTTCGCAAAATATGAACAGAAACTGCTGGAAGCCGACAGCCCGAAAACGTTTGCCTCCATTGCTAAACTGCTGCTCAGCAAGGCTGAAGACAAGCATATCTTTCTCAAGGTGAACGGTGAAACCGTTGGCACTTACAGCAAACCTGTTTTGCCTAATGCTAATTTTCATCGGCTTCCTGAGATTATCCCCAATTTCAAAAAGCACAACAACCTCATTTGCAGTGGTCGATTTAAGGACGGTATTGGTTATATTCTCATTGACAGTTGGTCAAATCAGGACGCAACGGTATTCGATGAATTTTATGTTGCGCTGAACGACCTTTCAGATGCGGCCGGTCTGATTATTGATGTTCGCGGCAATGGCGGCGGCAGTGAAACACTCGCCCGGCAGGTTGCCGGATGCTTCATCGACAAGCCAAAACTGTACGCCAAAAATATCAATATTGATTTTAACAGCCCCGGTCAATTCACACCGGTTCTCGAACGGTATGTCCAGCCCAACAAGAGCCGGCCTAAATATCGGGGAAAAGTCACGGTGTTGACAGGTCCGGTTGTGATGAGCAGCTGCGAAGCGTTTGTCCTGATGATGAAACAGGTACCCGGCTGTGTGATTGTCGGCGAAACCACCCAAGGCAGTTCCGGCAATCCCAAACCCTATGACCTCGGCAATGGTGTCACCGTGTTTCTGCCCTGCTGGCAGGCCATGCTGCCGGACGGCACCTGCTTTGAAGGAAAAGGTATCCAACCGGACATCCCCGTCAAAACAACCCCGGACAGAATCACCACCTCCGACCCGGTCATCAACGCCGCCCGAAAGACATTAAACAAAAATATTTAAAGATCAACTTTTAACGTAGCCTTTAAGCTATTCCTCTGTCTTAGGTTGTCGTTTTCTGTAATGCCAATAGATGATAAGACCTGTTATCAAGGCTGGACAGACAGAAGAAATCAATGAATGAAAAACCCAGACACTGCCCAATTCAATACGAATATCTACACTTAGGTCTGCCGCAACAAAAGCTTGATGGTAGGCCGAATACATACAATAAATTGAAATAATTGTACCGATTATAAACATACCAATGGCAATATAGCGGTGAATCATCCCCGGCAATGACAAAACAACACCCATCAAAGCCAACACCAGCCACATCTGCCCAATAGTCGGCATTTTATCTACAATTTCACCAAGTAAGCCCATTGCGTTCTCCAACTCTCATCAATTTCTGTTTGATTGGTTTCTGAAAACCGTTTTTGGATATTTCGTCATATTTCGCTGAATATATCAAGTCATTCTGACTTGAATTTTTGGGGAATGTGGCGTAGTATTCCCGATATATTGATAAAGGATTATTATATGACAGGATTTTCAGGGAAGACATTTCATTTTATCGGAATCGGCGGTATTGGTACCAGCGGCCTGGCAAAGATTTTAATGAGCGGCGGCGCGACGGTCACCGGTTCGGACATGTGCGACGGGCCGGTACTTGAGCAGCTTCGTGACCTTGGCGCAAATATTACCATCGGTCACAGTCCGGATAATATCCCCAGCAACACTGACGAGGTCGTTATCAGTGCCGCGGTCACCGGGGCCAATCCCGAACTGGCCCGGGCATCGGAGATGGGCCTGCCCATTCATAAATACGCCGAGATGCTGGGCAATCTCATGGACCGGTACGCGGGCATCGCCTTTTGCGGCACGCACGGCAAAAGCACTACCAGCGCATGGCTGACCTATGTGATGAAACAAGCCAAGGCCGAACCGAATTTTATTGTCGGAGCCGACATTCCGCAATTAAACGGTTCCAGCGGCGTCGGATCCGGCGACCATTTCATCGCGGAGGCCTGCGAATATGACCGCAGTTTTCTGAATCTCACGCCCCAGATCGCGGTGATTCTGAACATCGAGCAGGATCACCTGGACTATTATAAGGATGTGGACGATATTATCGACGCGTTTGCCGAATTTACCGGCCAAATCCGCCCCGGCGGCACCCTCATCGCCAACGGTGATGACAAAAACGTCGCCCGCGTCATCCGCCGGTATGAAAACGAGCTGGACATCATCACCTTCGGTTCCGGCAAACACTGCACACTAAACGCCCAAAACATCGAACTGGTCCAGGGCTGCTACGCCTTCGACGTCTATCAAAACGATGTTCTGCTGGGGCGAACACGGATCGCCATGCCGGGACGACACAATATCGGCAATGCCCTGGCAGTCGCCGCAGCAGCCATCACCGCGGGCGTTGACGCCCAAACCGTCCTGTCTCTGCTGGGCGGGTTTACCGGCATTGACCGGCGGCTGATGTTTAAGGCAAAAGTCAGTGAGATCACCATTCTGGACGATTATGCTCACCATCCCACGGAAATTCGGGCCTCACTGGGCGCCATCCGCGAAAAATACGCCCCAAACCGGCTTTGGTGCATTTTTCAGCCGCATCAGTACAGTCGAACCCGTTTTTTACTTGATGATTTCGCGGAAAGCTTTAAATTGGCCGATATTACGGTGGTGCCGGAGATTTATTTCGTCCGCGATACCGCCGAAAGCAAGAGTACGGTCAATGCCGAAACGCTGGTGGAGCGGATCGGCCGACATGACTGTAAAGCCTTATTTATACAGGACTTCGCAGGCATTTTAGACCATTTAAAAGAACATGTAACCGACGGCGACCTGGTGGTAACGATGGGCGCCGGAACAATATGGAAGGTTGCCGATGAGTATATTCAGTGGCTTAGAGAGCATTGTTAGAGAAAATTGCCCGCTCAACAGCTTTACCTGGTACGGCTTGGGCGGAAATGCCGATTATTTCATTCAGCCCCAAAGCACCGAACAGTTGAAAGAGGTTTTGCGGCGTTGTGATGAAAACAGTATTCCCGTGCGGGTATTGGGCTTCGGGTCCAACCTGCTGGTGGGCGATGACGGCGTGCGCGGCGCGGTACTGAAGCTGGATGCCGAGGAATTTTGCCGGTTTGCGTTTGAGGGCAACACGCTGACCGCCAGTGCAGGTGTCAACCTCAATAAACTAGTGCTGGACTCGGTCCGAAAAGGCCTCAGCGGTCTGGAAGCATTGACTGGAATTCCCGGTTCACTGGGCGGCGCAGTCCGGATGAACGCCGGCGGCAGCTTTGGCGATATCGGTTCAACGGTTCAGAGCGTGACCGTCATGGACGCACAGGGCAACATTTTTGAAAAAGAAAAACCCGAACTGGTCTTTGACTATCGCTGGGTCAATATTACCGCCCCGGTGATTTTGAGCGCAACGATGGAACTGACCGAGTCGGATTCGGACGCGATGCTGAAAACGATCAAGGAAGTGTGGATCTATAAGAAAAACTCCCAGCCGCTGAATACCAAGAACGCCGGGTGTATTTTCAAGAATCCTCGCGGAATGAGTGCCGGTGCCCTCATCGACCGGGCCGGACTGAAGGGAACGCAGATGGGCGGCGCGGTGGTCAGTGAAAAGCATGCCAATTTCATTACGACCGAAAAAGGCTGTACCAGCAGCGATGTCAAGCAGCTCATTGAGCTGGTCCGCACGAAAGTCAAAGAGACCTTCGACGTCAAGCTGGAAACCGAAATAGAAGTCTGGTAAATGAATAAACCACGAAGGGCACGAAGAGCACGAAGAAAATAATAATTATAACTTCGTGGCCTTCGTGAACTTCGTGGTTAAATTTTGATTCTAAAATATATGCAGAAAGAACTGTCACAATTAAAAGTTGCTGTTTTGGCCGGCGGGGTTGGCTCTGAGCGTGAGGTGAGTCAGCAAAGCGGGCAAACGGTTTATGATGCACTGATCGCGGCGGGACTGGAAACGGTCCTTTCGGATATTACACCGGAGGACATGTCGATTCTGGACGATGCAACGATTGATGTGTTTTTCCCGATTTTGCATGGCCAGTTTGGCGAGGATGGACAGCTACAGAAAATTTTTGAAGAAAAAGGGCTGTGTTTTGTCGGTTCCGGCGCCGAATCCAGCCGAAACTCGTTCAATAAACTGCTGACCAAGCAGGCATGCTTTCACGCGAAACTGCCCGTGGCCAAGCATTTGATTGTGCAGGCCGGCGATACCGAGCGTGAACTGGTGGAGATGCTGGGCAAACTGGCTCGTAAATTCGTCGTCAAACCCGTGGACCAGGGCAGCAGCGTCGGCGTCGAGATTACCGATGATGTGAATACCGCCGCAGCCAAGGCGA
>JANQGW010000218.1 GCA_028282905.1 Sedimentisphaerales bacterium
CGCCTTGGCTTTGGAGTTGGCGGCTTCGGTGACCAGATCGGCCATCTCCCGAACCAGACGCGGCAGAAGATATTCGGGCTTTTCGAGCGTCTCCAGAAACGCCTCAATGCGGGCCAGGGTAATGCGTTTTAAGCGGTCAATCTTTCCCATTCTTGAATATCTTTCATCGCCGGACAAACGACATTGCTACTTGCCCGGTTATTTCTTTTTTGGCGGTGTTTTTTTCTGCTTTGCTGTTGTACGTTTTGTTTTTGGTTTCGATTGCTTAGCCTCGACAGACTTGACTCTTTTAACAATCGGCTCGTATTTTTCGCGTAAGGCACCAATCAGGCGGTTATAGCCGGAGACCATCGTCTCGAAACGTTCCATCAGGTGTTCAAAGTACTCCACACGGTCGGCATCGCTGTGATGGACGGGAATCAGCCAGGTTTCAAGTGTCTTAAACTGTTCCTCCAGTACCGAAACCAGCATCTGCGTATTCTTTTCGGATATTTTCGCCTGTTCAAGCTGGTCCTGTTGAACCTGGGCCCGTGCGAGCTGTTCGCCCTGCTGCTTGATAGCGTCGATGACCTGGTTCATGCGCGTTAGAACCTGCTGGCCGACCTGCATGACCGGGTCTTCGGCGGCAGACGGTTTTTCAGCTTTAGCAGTTTCAGTTGCCATGGTTGTAACGCCATCGGCGATGGTTTCGCGGATGGAATCCAGGCCGGCACTGAAAGCGTTGAGTTGGCGGACAACTTGACTGATTTTATCGTCGGCATCACCGCCGAGCAGTTTGTTGCGGCCAAACGTCTTTTTGATATCCGACCAGCGTTTGGCTTGTACATCATCCAGTCGTTCGGTCAGCTCACGGAATTTGAGCAGGTTAGATTCGGCGCCGCTGGTGAGTGTCTGCGCATCCTGTTCGTAACTGGAATAGATCAGCGACCAGAGTTCCTTGTCGTTCATGACCGGCAGGACACGGCCGGCAATGCGGTTCATATTTCGATACGACCCCTGCAGCAGAAATGGGGGTTCGGTACGGTATTCATCGGCCTGCGCGGCCGAGGCGATGTACTGGGTGTTGACTTTAAGAACGACATCGCGAACGACAAACAGCTTTTTGAGCGTATTGACATATTCGTTGAGTTCATCAACTGAATAGTTGCCTTCAAACTCGATGCCCTCCTGCTGGTTGGTCTCGGCCAGCCGAATCATGCCGTAAATGTCTTTCTGGCTGCGCTGAGCCACAGACTGCAGGACCGGATTAGAAGTCAGGCAGTTTTCGATAAAGCTGAGAACAAACTCGTTGAAGTTATCACCGACAATGTCACCGATATTGTAGGTATCGGCACGGTTGCTGAGCATGTCGGGGATTTTGAATTTCTCGCCACTTTCGGTGTAGGGATTGCCCGCCATGACAACACAGACGCGCTTGCCGCGGAGGTCATAGGTACGGGATTTTCCGCGAAAGACACCTTCGACGCGACGCTGGGCATCACAGAGCGAGATAAACTTCTGTAAAAATTCGGGGTTGGTATGCTGAATGTCATCGACGTAAATCATAACATTGTCGCCCATCTCGAAAGCCAAGTTGAGCTTATTCAGTTCCTCGCGTGCAGCCATATTGGTCACTTCGCCCGGATCGAATGAGGTCACAGCGTGACCGATAGCCGGGCCGTTGACCTTGACAAAGATCAGACCGAGCCGATTGGCAATATATTCCATGAGCGTCGTTTTACCGTACCCCGGCGGAGAAATCATCAGCAGCAGGCCCTGTCGGTCAGTGCGTTTGGTCTGGTCGGCGGTACCGATCTGTTTGGCGAGATTATCGCCCACCAGCGGCAGATAGACCTTGTCGATCAGTTTGTTGCGGACAAACGTTGACAGCACGCGGGTCTGGAACTCTTCCAGCCGGAGCGTTTCGGCGTATTCATCAACCAGCTCTTTCTTGGCCGCCTGATAGCGCACAAATCGCGGCACAACATTGTTGAGATGGTGGAAGATACGGGTCACGAAATCGCAGTAGTTCAGGGTATAGCGGCCCTGGGCAATCAGTGAGTGCGAGCCGACCATCGCATCCAGCGTCTGTTCGATGGATTGGCGAACCACCTGTCTGTCGTGCGAGGCGGGATAGAACAGAAACGCCACTTCGTCAATATAATCAGTAAAATCGGTCTTATCAACCTCTGCCAGATAAGAAGCAACCCAGTCACGCAAGAGCTGGAACGTACCGACGGGATTGTACGACAGCGATGTAATGCTGTCGGCAAAACGCTGGACAGCATCGTTTTGCTTTAGATAGTTCTCAAAACCTTTACGCAATGCATCGGCCTGTTGACTGACAACAAAGGATTGGCCGTCGGCCAGTTCATTGAACAGGTATTCGGCAGCCAGATCGACCAGTGATGCATCAAAGAGGCTCGTGGACTCGACGAAAGTTCTTAAATGATCGGCCAATAAGTCGATATAAGTCTGCCGGATGGATTGATCGGCAAAGAGTTTTTTGATGTGGCCGACGGCGGCGAGCTTGTCGGCGATGAGTTTTTTCTGCTCAGCGTCTTCAAAAATGTGCCAGAAGACAACCGCCAGTGTCCGGCAGCGGGTCGGATACCGCAGCAGGCCGATATTGGCCCGCATGCGCAGCAAGGATTGCAGGATTTTCGCGGCGTCGTGGTCGTGAACGCCCTTGACATAGCCCTCATCGAAACGCGGGCCCATGAAAGCCTGCACCCGCTGGACCAATTGGTCGAACGGCTCGTCTTTCATGGCGTGGTTGGGATCTTCACTGTCCAGATGCTTAATCATCTGCCAGGCAAGATACTCGGCGCGGTAGAGATCGGGTCTTTCCGAGAGTACTTCCATCGACCAGAGGTCTTCTGCGGCCAGAATCGCCTCGTCGGTGACCGGCTCAAAGAAACCGGTGCCAGTCAGGTGATAATACAGGCCGTCGGGCCTCTGGACAATCGTGCCTTCCAGCGGCTGGGTATTAACAGAGAAGCGGTGATCGCCAAAGCGAATAACATTATCGCCGTCTTCGTAGAGAGCCTGCTTATCCTTAAGCTGGCGGATGGAGTCCTGCTGGAGCGTTTTGAGCTGGCTCTTGACATCTTCGGCCTTAACCGAATCGCCCAGGTCTTCAAGCTGAGTAATATTTTCACGCACCCGCTCAATCATCTGATTGGAGGCAAAATACCCGTTGATCTCATTGACATCGGTCATGTTGTGGACGCGGTTTTTAATGCCTTTTAAAATGCGTTCAGCCGCCGCCATCACCGCCGAAGCCCGCTGATTACGCTGCTGAACCAACTGTAGTTTACGGGTTTCAAAAGCGTTATAGACCTCTTCCCGCTTTTCGGCGAGTTGGACGATAAATTCATCAAAGTCAGCGAACCGGCTTTCCAGCGTTTCCAACTGAACCGAGGTTTTGGTCAGGTACTCGTCACATTTTTCCGGCGTGTCGCACACGTCCAGATAGTTAATGACCGACTGGTCGATCAGTTTGATCTGAGAGGCAAATTCAGCCCGGCCTTCAACCGCGGCCAGTTCCTGCAGTTTATTTTTAAGCTTGGATTTGAGCTGGTTGACCTGCGAATAGACCAGCGAAATATTGTCGATAATCTCAACCGTCTGAGTCGCATCGACAATCTTGAGATTGCTGACGATTTCGGTAAGCATATCCAGCTGGGTCGCGGCCTGTTCGACCTGCTCGGTTAGTTCCTTGGCGGCGGTAACCTTTTCCAGCTGCGGCACCTGCTCGGTTAAAGAGGCCGTTTTTTGACTGTACGGCTCTAACGAAGCCGGATCAAGCAGGAACTCGACGCACATTTCCGAGAGTTTATCGGCATGCTCGACAACCTCGGTCTCAAGTGATTCAATCAGCTCCATATCCGCATAACGCAGGTCTTTGAGCGAAACAACTTGCCCGCGTAAAGTGCGCAGCGCCGCCAGATGCTCAACGTATTCATCAATCGTTTCCAGTGCCGCATAGTCAATCGAAATCACCTGGTCCTTGACCTGCTGATGTACTTGCTCGATTTGCTGACGGGTGTTCTGACGGGTACGAACGACTTTTTCGTATTCGTCAATCGCCGCGGCGGCTGCCTGTCCGATGGCCGTCAGCGGTTCCTTGAGATTGTACGTCTTTTCCTCAGTCAGCCAAAAATAGCTGTCGGCCAGGTCTTCGGCCTTTTTAGCGATATCGACATACAAATCGGCGTAGGTGTCTTCCTTATTAATCAGGTTAATCAGTTCCATACATTCAGCCATGCAGTGAACGATGGATTTGTTGCCGATTTTGTAGATATCCGAATCGGCCTGCACTTCGATGGTGTAGTCCGGGCCGTAGTACGGGGTGTTCCAAATTTGAAGGACGTGGTGCTTCTGGGCGTCGCCGTTCACGCGGAAAAAGACCAGCGAACCGTCCTCGAAGAAGGAATAGCCGTTACAGATAATCGGCACCTTCATCGCCTGATCGATCAGGTTGTACGACAGCAGTACATAGGTGCCGTCCTGGCGGTTGTAGAAGACATACAGGTAATCTTCACCGTTGGGTGAGGCGATGCGTTTTTCAAAGACTAAATCCTCCAGATCGGTGTCAAACTGCTTGATCTGGCCGGTTTGCAGGTAGTAGCCCTTCGGAAAGACAAGCCCGTGCCCTTCCGGTAGCAGCACGCACGCCTCCTCGATGGAATCGACTCGCATCGCCTTTTGGATTTTGTGATTATAAACGAAATAGCGAAACGCCTTTTCCTGATAAGGACGAATTTTCAGCAGGACGATGTTGCCGATAATCGAATAGTAGATTTCGGCGTCACTGAGTGTCTGGTCCGGATCGTCAACCGGCTCGGAATAGATGCCCTGACCGGTTTCGGTGTTGTCCTCAACCTTGATCGTCAGGTCGCCTTCGGTCGTTTCGACAAAGACAATATCTTCGATAGAAATATGTGGATGCAGGCCGCTGCGGTGCATATCCTGCGTAACGCGGGACCATTCAAACTCATGCTGCGGCGGGAAAACAAACTCGTGATCACTGCGGTTGTCCTGATATTCCAGCTTGCCGTCGCGAATCAGCCATTTGAAGGTTTTGATGTCATGAATACTTTTGCCGATACGGAAAACCATAAACAGATGGTGGCCAATGACGGCAAACTTGACAAACGTCGAGTGGCGGTAGTATTTGTAAAGATTTTTGAAATCCGTTTCAAAGGCCGGGTCGGTCAGCATGTCCAGTGTTTTCGGCACCATGGTGCCGTTCTGCCACTGATAAACTGCAAACACATCCTCAAACGTCGTTTCTGTGCGAAGGCCCACAAAAACATTGTAGCCGAAGATGAAATGGTCGCCGATGGGCACCATGTCCCGCGGCACACAATTGTTGCTGGTGGTAATCCGCTCGCTGCTCAGCAGTTTGGTTTCAATGGCCCCAAAAACATCCTTGCGGAGGGTATTGAGCTTGTTGAGGCGGCCCAGCAGGTCTTTGCTCTGCGTCTGGAGGCGGTTGCGGATGACCTCATAAGTGCCGCCCTGCAACTGCACATCGGACGCGGTTTCAGCCTGCGCATTTGTTTCTTTTTTATCTGCCATAAGTCATGCTCTTTATGAAAAACTCAACTCACATCGGTTGTCTCGCAATGAAAGAAGGTCGAAGGTTTGACGAACCAAAACCGGCAAACCTTCGCCTTATTGGGTGGTCATTGCCTGAGTTTACTGGTTCAGCAGGCCGAGATTCTTGGCCGGCATATCAGCGATGCCGCTTTGCTTGACGGTGTCAAGAATCGTGCTCAGTACGCCCTTGTCTTTCTTGTCAGCCTTTTCCATCATCTGCATGACGAGGGCCGAGACACTGAGATTCTTGACGTCTTCGCTGGTGACGCCGAAACGGGAGACAAAGTCACGAATCTTTTGGACTGATTCGTCAGCGTCTTCGCCCAGCAGTGCTTCGCGAACATCGCCAAGCACTTCGCTGTTTTCAACCATGCGGTCCACAGTCTTACCGGTGGTAATCGAGTTGACCAGGCGGTTGAAGAAGTTGTTGTCGCCGCCGACGATGTCGATGCGGGCCGACTTGAGGGCTTCGCCGACGATCTTGGCCTGTTCGGCGGCAATATCCTTCTGAACGTTGACTTCGGCCAGTTCGATTTCCAGATCCTTGTTGAGTTTGAGCTTGAATTCTTCGTGGTCCTTGCCGACCGCGTCGAAGATTTTCATCGCTTCGGCCTTGTCGCGGATACCATCGGCTTCGGCGTGATACTTGCGTTCCATGACAGTCGCTTCGGCGGTACCTTCCTTTTCCAGAGAGACAGCCTTGGCTTCCTGCACTTCGGCTTCGGCCATGCCCTGAACGGCGTATTCCTTGATCTCGGCAGCCGCGATGGTTTTCTTAGCTTCGGCGTTCTTCTTGGACGCTTCAAGGTTGGCGTCGGCGTCGATGATCTTCTGTTCGGCGTAGAATTCCTCGGCCTTTTTCGCCGCTTCAGCCTTTTTGATATCCTTGACCAGCGCCTGTTCGGCAATCTCTTCGGCCTTGGTAATTTCGACGCGTTTGCTACGGTCAGCGGTCATGAATTCACGCGTATCTTTGATCTTTTCCTCTTCGGTCACGACGGTCTTTTCGACAGTGACTCGCTCACGAATCGCGCCTTGCAGTTCCTTCTTTTCACCTTCAACAATCTTGTCTTTCTCAACCTGCGCGACAGTGACCAGACGCTCACGCTCGACGATTTCCAGACCGCGATCCCGTTCGACCCGTTCGGTCTCGACCGCATCAGTGCGTTCTTTGTTCTTGGCGGCGACAATGATCTGACGCTGCTTGTTTTCATCGGCGACGGCGATTTCTTCATCAGCGGCGATACGGGCCTTTTCGTGTTTCTGCCGTTCTTCAGCCTGAACCTTCTTGGTTTCGGCCTGCTCGCGAGCCTGAATACTGGCGATCTCACGTTTCTGCTTGGCATCGGCTTCGGCGAGCTGTTTGTTCAGTTCTAAAATCGCCTCTTCGGCTTCAACATTCTGCTGGGTGATGGTTTTGTCTTTTTCACGTTCACGGTCATTGGCCAGCTCGTACTGCTCGGCGGTCAGGACGGTAATTTTCTTGATACCTTCGGCATCGAGAATATTGTCCGGGTTGAGCAGGCTCTTGTCGGTCTGTTCGAGATAGTCGATGGCCGCGTCTTCGAGAACATAACCGTTCAGGTCAGTACCAATGATCTGGAGAATTTCCTCCTTGAATTCCACACGGGCGACATACAGTTCGGCAAATTCGAAGCGTTTACCAATCGTTTTCAATGCTTCTGAGAACTTGGCGTCGAACAGTTCATACAGCGCCCTGACGTCTGAGGCCCGGTCGCAACCGAGTGCTTGGGCGACTTTTTTGACGTCTTCGACGGTGTTGTTGACACGCACGAAGAAGGCCACCTTGATGTCGGCACGCAGGTTATCTTTACAAATCAGGCCTTGCGGGCCGTGACGGTCGATCTCGATACGCTTGACCGAGATATCCATGTATTCGACCTTGTGCAGGATCGGAATAACGATCTTTCCGGAAAAGCTGACCCGGGTACCGCCGTAACCATTTCGGATGAGGGCCTCGCCCTGGGCAACCTTGCGGTAACACTTGACCAGAAGCGCTAACAAGCCGATAATAACAATAACAACAATACTTATCACAACTGCTGCGGTTTGTCCTAAAAATGCTAACATAATCTCAACTCCTGTTCTTAAATTAAGCTGTTTGTGTCTTTTCCAAGTAATCGATTGTTACGGTGTCAAGTATATATCCATCAAGGCTGGCCGGTAATGCGTTCATAACCTTTTCCTTGAACATCTCTCGATTGGTTAATTCTTCATAATTGTTATTTTGACTAACGGTTTTTAATGCTTCGAAAAATTGGGTATTAAACATCTCATTCAACGTCTCAACATCGGCGGCCTTTTCGATGCCCAGTTTCTGCACAACATTTTTGACATCTTCGACAGTCGGATTAATCCGAACGAAAAATGCCGCTTTCACATCCGCCTGTGTGCCATCTTTACATGTCAATGCCTCACTGCCCTGCAGTTCGATCACCAGCCGTTTTAAGGTGATATCCAGATACTGGGCTTTCTGCAAAATCGGCACCACAATTTTGCCGTTAAAGCTGACAAAAGTGCCACCAAAACCGCTCCGTATCAAAGCCTGACCTTGCGACGGCATTTTATAGCACTTCACCAACAAAGAAAGCAGACCAATCATGAGAATTACGGCCATGGATGCTACCCAAGCCATTGTTTCTGATATAAACGATGCCAGCATTCTCATTCCTTTATTTTAAAGATCCACAGGGCCAACCAGAAAAACGCCGGTTTCAGGGTCTTTACTAAGGACGATCACTTCGTCTCCCTTATGGAAAACGTGATCGCCTTCGGCCTTGACGTTAATCAGAATCGGTGCGCCTTTACTGGACATCTCGCCCTGGCCGAGTCGGTCGGCACTGACGTCAGTCGTCACGATCTTGCAGATGCGTCCGATGACCGGCCGGGACGCGTTAGGATCGGTATCAAATGATTTAAAGAATTTACTCAAGGGAACTCCCAGAATTTTAACAACGATACAACTGACAAATATATTTCCGGCCGCCAACGGCAAGGCTATCAGCATCGAACCGAGAGGGTTGAAGTAATGATTGCTCAACACGGAAATCGTCCACAGGCTCAGTACCAACACGCTGAAAATCACCATCACGGGGATTTCGCCGACATAAAAGAACTCCAGCAGACCCTGCAGCGGGCCGCCGCCGTCCATATCGACATCGGCGTCGGTATCCACATCAACATCGCTGTCAAAGTCAATGTCGAGAAAGTCCGTATCCAATGCGCCGAGAATCACCATGATCCAGTAGATAATGACGATGCCCAGCATCACGGTAAAGACCAGGTTGGCCGGCATCAAGGCTTCAGTCAGCACTTCGCCCATCGTTTTCCCTTTCCGTTTGAACGGCAGCCATGCCCTGCGGCACTGCTACGATTCCAGCATATCCTTTAACGCCTGCAGTTCGGCTTCGACCTGCAGGTCACGCGATTTCTGCGCCAGTTCCACATCACTTAACGCGGTCCCCTGCATCTGGCCGCGGATTTCCACTTCGGCTTCTGCCTGGTTGACTTCATCTTCCAGTCGGTCAAACGCCACACCGTCCGGGCTGGTGCCGGTCGCCGTCTGCAGATGGTCATCAAAAGCTTTCTGGGCATTGGCCAGTCGCTGACGAGTGCGCAAATCCTGCAGCTTCATCTTGGCATCTTTCAGCTGCTGCTGAAGCTTGATCAGGTTGGCCCGGAGCATTTCAAAGGTTTTGCGTCCCTTCTCCACGCCGGGAGTCATCTGAGCAATCCGCTCGGCAAACTGAACCTTCTGCTGCAACGCTGCGCGGGCCGCGGCCTCATCGCCGACTTTCAGCGCAGTTTCAGCCTTTTGCTGACACTCGGCCTGCTGCTGCGTTAGCTGGGTCATCTCATTTTCGAGCCGTTTGTAGGAAGCACCGTAAGAAGCCGCGCTTTCACGCCCTTCCAGCAGGGTTTCTTCCAGTTCGGCAATCTTGGATTCCAGCTCCTGCTCGGCAGGTTCAGCCTGGTCCAGCAGCCAGTTAACATTCGCCTTCGTGATTCGTCGTATTCGGTCAAAAATACTCATTTGAACACACCTCCAATTCAAACCGACAAGTCGTCAGTTTGAAAATTTCAAAATTCAAAATCCAAAAATCTAAATAATTGATTCGCCCGCTCGGGCGAAACTTTTTAGATATCGCCTCCCTGCCGCCGGCGCAATAACTGCGCGGACGGCAGAAAAGACGATTGGGTTGATTTATTCCTGAGACGCCTGTTGTCGAGCGATTTGCAGACGCTTTTCGACTTCGGCTTCGTGATCCAGCTCCCTCAGCCGCCTTTCCAGACCGGGTGTTGCCGCGGTATCGCCGGTCAGGTTCGCCTGAATTTCCAGTTCCGCTTCCGCTTCTTCGACATGGCTTTCCAGACGCGCTACCGCATCCAGAATGCTGTCAGAAGAACCGATGGAACCGCAAACGGTTCGCTGGACCTTTTGCTGAGCCTTGGCCACGCGTGCACGTGTCAGGATCTCATCCTTTTTGGTGCGAAGCTCATCCAACTGCTGCTGGATTTTCTTGCGGGCCGCGGACGCATGGTCGTAAGCATCAGTGGTAATGTCCACATTCTGCTGTGAAATCGCCAGCATCTTTTCCGCTTCAATCTGCGCTTCGACGGACATACGGGCAGTTTCCTCATCGGCCTTTTTCATGGCCAATGACGCACCGCGTCCAAACCGCTGGACCTTGTCTTCCTGTCGCTGCAGGTCACGCTGGGCCGATTTCTGAGCCGCACTGGCCTTGGCTTCGGCCTCTGTGGCTGCTTTGAGTTGATCTTCCATTTCCTGAACCAGGACCGGGAAGACTTTTTCCGGATCTTCAGCCCCATCCAAAAAGGCTTCGATCCGACCGAGGGTGATACGGTGGAGACGTTTAAAAATGCTCATAATTTTCCCCTTCGCACAATTAGGCTTCCGACACATGGCCGGAATCACCGACGACGAAAGACTTCATTTCTTTCTGATCGTCATTTCCAGCTTCGTAAAGGTCCGCTTCACGCGAGCGGTGCGAAGCTGATTGCAAGAGCTGCCATTAAAACTATCCATCACCTGTCGAATAGTCAAGCAAATTCTTGCCTGCTTTCTTCCGACCGGCGTTTTAAGGCTCACTCTACGGATACAGACGCCGGAGTCCGTAAAGTGTTACAAGAATTTCAAAGGTTTTCTCTAAAAACTATAACTTCATTTCATATAAGAGCTTATTCTTATTGGATAATTTTCTTTTTTTCCGGTTCTTTTCGGATATTCATAATTTTCTGCCAGATTTTCCGGCTCAGTCCGTTGGTTAAATCCTCCAAATCGTTCACGGCCTTGGTCGCCACCGGGTCATGATAATCCTGTACATAGAGAAACGCCACTTTGCTGGTCAGTGACAGCATTTCCGAACAGTAATCCAAATAGCGACCCAAGGTAAAGCTATCCATATTACGCTCAGGTGACGAATGAGTCGTGCGGATAACTTTTTGATTGATATAACAGGGATCTTTGGTGAGCTGGTGCGAATCAATAACATGGGCCATACAGCGAAGGGTATTGACAGCCTGAATGACTTTTTTGCGTTTGGTACGATTTTCAATTGATACCAGGAAAACTACTGCCCCGCCAATCAGAAAAACGATATTGAAGACGGCATCCAGTATCGGCAGCAGCCCTGTAACCGTATTGATACCTGGTTCGCTCAATTCCAGTCCGGACAGGACCATCACCGAAAAGCCCAGAACGGCCAAAATGAATAAATAGACAAAAAAACGACACATAATGTTACTACTTTGAATTTTGGCGATTGTATTGTCGGAATCCTTGGCGATTTTTCTCAAATCACCGCACAACCGCCTCAGGCTGCTGTTGGGGAAACGCTCCTCAATCCGTGTTTCCAGAAGCCCTAATGTTTGAATGATCTTCTTCGAATTTAATTTAGGGGCTGCCATCTCCTGCTCCTGTAAGTATTTTCAGTGCCTCACTATGACAATACTATACCGGACTTTATCCCAAATGCCCACTTTTGTCAACCTGTCTTTTAACACCTCCGAGATTATTTATTGGTTGAGATAATAGCTTTGATGAGTTGATCTGCTGCGCGCAGAAAAAGCCGATGGCTCTGAGCCACCGGCTTTTATCATTTTTCTAAGTCAGCATTGTCCCGTTATGGGACGGCTGAACCTTACGCCAAGGCTTCTGAAACGGCGTTGAGCAGTGTTTCCGGCTTGACGGGTTTTTCGAGGATCTGCTTAACCGGCAGCCAGGTCTGATCCGGCTCAAAACCAAACGGCAGGCTCATTTCCTTGCGGACACCGGTGACCATAATTACCGGAGTGCCTTTGACTTCTTCGATCTCCTGAAGCTGACGGGCCACATTGAAACCTTCATCCTTTGTGGTCATCATCACATCCAGCAAAATCAGGTCAGGTTTTTCGGCTTTTGCCTTTTCGACGCCTTCTTTTCCGTCCGAAGCGGATGCGACGGAGTAGCCGCGTGCCTCAAGAAGATTCAGGATCGATTCGACAAAATCGTTGTCATCATCAATGACCAGTACTTTCTTCGCCATTTCGAGTCTCCTATTTCACAAATTATTAGTTCAGGCACAATATTTTGTACCCTTATATCACACTAAACAGAAAATGTCTCGTTTATTTTCACAAAAACACGACATTTTACCGCTTTTACTTAGCGGCTTTGCGGTATTGGTTGATGACATCAATGGTCCCTTTGCCATCCAATTCACCATACATTTTGTCATCGATCATAATGACCGGAGCAAGACCGCAAGCACCGAGACAACGTGCTTCCTGAAGCGTAAAGAGCTTGTCTTCGGTGGTTTCGCCGACAGCTACGCCTAATTCCTTTTTCAGGGTTTCCAGCACTTTGTCGGCACCCTTAACATAGCAGGCCGTTCCCATACACACGCTGACCATGTGTTTTCCGACGGGTTTCAGGTTGAAATAATGATAGAACGTCGCCACACCCCAGATATGAGCAGTCGGAATACCCATGCGCTCGGCCACGTCATCCATCACATCCTGCGGCAGGTATCCAAACAGTTCCTGGACCTTATGCAGAACCGCAATCAGATACGATTCGGTATAATCTTTCTGCTTTACGTCTTCGATGAAATCGTAAAGCTCTTGTAATTTATCCTGTGCTATCTGTGTCATCGTTTATACTCCGGTTTTGGTTTCTTTCGGGACAATACCCTTCGGGGTTTTGGCTTGATAATGCGTGTGCAGGTACTTATGCGAGACCGGGCTGAGCGGACTCTGCAAAAATTCCTTGTACAGCTTCTGCACGTCGGGGTTGTCATGACTGCGGCGGATGGTTTTACCGCGGTCCAGATCGTACAATGCCTGTGCACGCTGCTGCAGGGCTTCTTCATCCAGCGGGATGGTGTTGGCCTGAGCATAAGGCTGGCCGCCGCCACCGACACATCCGCCGGGGCAGCCCATGATTTCAACAAAGTGGTATTTGTCCGGCTCTTTGCGGATGGTTTCCATCAACTGGTTGGTATTGCCGAGGCCGTGGGCCACCGCGACACGGATTTCCTGGCCGTCCATGACAATCTTACCTTCTTTGATGCCTTTAAGACCGCGGATGGCTTCGACTTCGATATCGACCAGGGTTTCGCCGGTATACAATTCGTAAGCGGTACGGATGGCCGCTTCCATCACACCACCGGTGGTCCCGAAAATGGCACCGGCACCACTGGATTCGCCCAGCGGATGATCCGGTTCTTCCGGCGTGATGTTCAGCAGGTCAATACCCGCGGATTTGATCATCCAGGCCGCTTCACGCGTGGTGATCACAATATCGGTGCTTCGCAGGCCGTCCACTTCCAGTTCCGGACGAGCGGCTTCGTACTTCTTGGCGGTACAGCACATTACGGCGACACTGAGAATCTTTTCCGGGTCAACGCCAAGCTTCTGAGCAAAGTACGACTTAGTCAAGGCACTCTGCATCGACATCGGCGACTTACAGGTCGAGATGTTATCCAGCAGGTCCGGGTAGAACTGTTCAACACACTTCATCCACGCACTGGAGCAGGAGGTAATCATCGGCAGCTTGCCGCCGTTCTGCACGCGTTCGAGGAATTCACTGCCCTCTTCCATAATGGTCAGGTCAGCAGCAAACTGTGTATCAAAGACGTAATCAAAACCAAGCTTGCGAAGAGCCGCAACTAATTCACCTTCCATGTTGCGTCCCGGAGCCAGTCCGAAGGCTTCGCCGATGGCCGCACGCACGGACGGGGCAAACTGGGCCACCTTGATGATGTCCGGGTCGTTGAGCTTTTCGAACAATTCCTGGGTATAGTTCTTTTCGAGGAACGCCGCGGTCGGGCAGACGTTGATGCACTGGCCGCAGTTGGTACAGACACTGTTGTCCATCGGCATGTTGTATGCCGGCATCACAACGGTGCTGAAACCACGGTGAGCCTGCGTAAGGTTATGCACTTCCTGAACTTCCGAGCACATCCGCACACAACGACCACACAAGATACACTTGTTCGGGTCACGAATCACCGCATCACTGGACAAGTCTTTGTCGTAGCACTTCTTTTCACCTTCAAAGTGACGTGCACGGATGCCGACCGAAGCGGCCAGACGCTGCAGTTCGCAGTTGCCGTCACGCTCACAGGTGTGACAGTCCAGTGGGTGATTGTCCAGAATCAGCTCGATGATATCGCGGCGAGCCTTACGAACGCCCTGCGAATTCGTGTGAATTTTCATGCCATCGCTGACCGGGAAGGAACAGGACGCCACATAGTTGCGGGCGCCTTCGACTTCCACGATACAAACACGGCAGGAGCCTTCGATGGACAGTTTCGGGTGATAGCACAGGCGCGGGATATGAAAGCCCAGTTTGTCAGCGGCCTGCATAATCGTCTGGCCCGCATCGACCTGATACTCTTTGTCGTTAATAAATATCGTAATTTTATCAGCCATAATTATCCTCATGCCTTGGTAATTGCATCAAATTTACATACATCGTAACACTGGCCGCACCGGATACATTTATCCTGATCGATCACGTGTTTTTCTTTTCGTGTGCCTTCAACCGCATTGACCGGGCAGATGCGTTTGCACGCACCGCAGCCGACACAATTGTCATTAACCACATAGCTCAGCAAGGCGGAACACTGACCGGCACTGCACTTTTTGTCACGAATATGTTCTTCGTACTCTTCGCGGAAGTTCTTGATAGTGCTGAGTACCGGATTCGGTGCCGACTGGCCCAGGCCGCACAGCGAGGCGTTCTTGATCATGTGGCCGAGACGTTCGAGTTTTTCGATGTCGCCTTCCTTACCCTTGCCTTCGGTGATCCGCGTCAGAATTTCAAGCATTCGCTTGGTACCTTCGCGGCATGGTGTACACTTACCGCACGATTCGTCCTGGGTAAACTCAATGAAGAATTTCGCCAGCCCAACCATACACGCATCTTCGTCAATCACAATCATACCACCGGAACCCATGATGGAGCCGGCCTTGGCCAGTGATTCATAGTCAATTTCAGTATCGAGGTATTCGGCAGGCAGGCAACCGCCGCTCGGGCCGCCGGTCTGAATCGCTTTAAATGCCTTATCGTTCGGAATACCGCCACCGATATCATAAACGATTTCGCGAAGCGTCGTTCCCATCGGCACTTCTACCAGGCCGGTATTGTGAACCATTCCTGCCAGTGCGAATACCTTGGTGCCCTTGCTGGTTTCAGTTCCGATCGTGCTGAACCAGTCACCGCCGTCCAGAACAATCACCGGGATATTCGCCCAGGATTCCACATTGTTAATCAATGTGGGCTTGCCGAACAGACCGCTAACCGACGGATACGGCGGACGAGGTCGCGGCATACCGCGAGAACCTTCGATGGAGTGAATCAGAGCCGTTTCTTCACCGCAGACAAACGCACCGGCACCTAATCGGATTTCGATATCAAATGAGAAGTCCGAACCGAGGATGTTATCGCCCAGGAAACCGTGTTCCTTGGCCGCTGCGATGGCTTTTTCCAGTCGTTCGATGGCCAGCGGATACTCAGCACGGATATAGACAATACCCTTGCTGGCGCCAATGGCGTAACCGCCGATAATGATACCTTCCAGCACGGTATGGGGGTCGCCTTCAATGGCACTACGGTCCATGAATGCACCCGGGTCGCCTTCGTCAGCGTTACAGATAACATATTTCTCATCTGATTCCTGATTGGCGGTAAATTCCCACTTCAGACCCGTCGGGAAGCCCGCACCACCGCGTCCGCGAAGGCCGGCTTTTTTGACCTCAGCAACCACGTCTTCGGGTTTCATATCGGTCAGCACCTTAGCCAGTGCTTCGTACCCGCGAACGGACAGATAGTCGTCGATGTTTTCCGGGTCGATAATGCCGCAGTTACGCAAGGTGATCCGCATCTGCTTGCCGAAGAAGTCCACGTCACCGAAAATACGGAAGAAACGATTGTACAAGTGGTCTTCGCGAATCACCTTTTCGGCAACAGGGCTACCTTCAACCAGGTGCGACTTGACAATGTTCGGAATATCTGCTACTTCGACCTTGCCGTACATGGTAAATCCGGGATTGACAATCAGGATCGGCCCCTGCTTACACATGCCCAGGCAGCCGCTCAGATGAATGCTCACCTGGTCGGCCAGGCCGTGCTGGCTCAGTTCCGCTTCCAAGGCGGCCCGAATCTCTTTGGACTGATTATGGATACAGGACGGTCCGTCACATAATGTTAGTTTGAATTTTTCTTTCACGTGTCACTTCCCTTTCTTAGATCAACCATTCGCTGATCACTTCACCTTTTTTCAAATGCCGCTCGACGATTTCGCGTGCTCTTTCGGGCGTCACCTTACCATACTTGACGGGAATCTTGCCCTCTTCGACGACCTCAACAGTCGGTTCGAGATTGCACCGTCCCGCACAGCCTTTCTGGCTGAGGTACACATCAGTCAGACCGTTGGCAATGGCCTGACGGAATTCACCCATGACCTCTTTGGAACCGGCGGCAATTTCGCAGGTTGCCATGCCCACATACACACGCTTGGTCGAGAGATAGCCTTTGCTGATAATGCGGTTAACCGCTTCAGCACGTTTCTTTTTAATAATGTCTATTGGGGTTACCACTTTTTCTTACTCCTTAGAAATCGTAAAAATAAAAGAGTTACCGGTTTGTTTTGCTTCCGCACGAATATTTCCTCCGTGGGCTTCAACAATCTGCTTGGTGATATAGAGGCCCAGTCCGGTGCCCTTGACTTTCTTCTTCGAGGGCATATCCAGACGGGAGAATTTCTTGAATAATCGGCCGATCTTGTCTTCTGGAATCGGCGTCGAATCATTATAGACTTCAATTGTGACAAAGCCGCCCTTGTCCTTGGCAGTGATGTTAACCTGACCGCCTTCGTCACCGTATTTAATGGCATTGTTGACCAGGTTGTTGGAAACAATCTGCATCAGGTCAACGTCGGCCTTGATTGTCAGTTCCGGATCTATCTCATTGGCAACGGTGATTTCCTTATCATTAGCCAGTTTTGCGAACGTCTGAACAGATGTCTCAAAGACATCCTTGCCAATGGCAAATGAGGTCCTGTGAACCTCCAGATTCCCGCGTTCGATACGGCTCAGGTTCAGGAATTTCTTCACCGTCGCGTCCAGATAGTCCAAATTACGGCAGATGGAAATGACCGCTTTTTTCTGCTTGAAATTAATCATTCCCAGAAAACCGTCACGAATCGAATAGGCATTAATCACCGCCGACGACAGCAGACCTTTAAGCTCATGAGCAACAAAGCCCAGCAGGTCCAGATAAGTTTTATTAAGTTCAGCCATCTTTTCGTTACTGAGCTTCAGGCTTGATTCGCGTTCCTTGAGACGAACGCTCATGTCATTGAATGACCGGGCAAACTGGTTCAGTTCGCGAATTGTTTTATCAGGTGTAACCTCATGGCCCAATTGACCGTCCGCCATTTTCCGGGTCGCGGTCAACATTTCCGTAATAGGATTAACAATCGAACCGGTTAAAATCACCGAAAAGACAAAAGCCAGCACTGCCGCCAATGCAACGACGAGGAGAAAACCAAAAACAATCCGGATTGCCATATCATTAAACGGCGATTCCAACATTCCAACATACAGGATACCAACGATTTTTCCGTCAATCGTCCGAATCGGCTCATAGCCGGTGCGGTACCAGTGAGTGACCACAAAGGCACGGTCCAGCCACCGTTCACCGCTTTCAACCACTTTTGAGTAAACCTTTTCAGAAACCCGCGTACCTACTGCCCGTCGGCCGTCTTTATCCAGCACATTCGTAGAAACGCGAACGTCATCCATAAAGACCGTCACGGTTCCAACAGGCTTATCTTCGTAAATCGCATCACCAAAAACCAGCTTGCGAATACGGTCCACCAACACGTAGTCATGGTTGATAATCCGCCCGGCGAATACGACTTCCTTAACCTGCCCGGCATCATCTCTGACAGGCAAAGCAAATTCCTTGGCCAGAGCCGCCTCCAGAACTTTCATCTCGGTCGGACGGGCCATTTCCGTTTCCAGAATGTCAATCCGACACCGCTGCTGGAGTTGCAGCGGCATTTGAGCCAATTCCTGATTTTCTATGACACGGGTACCGCCCAGCGATTGCCCCGTTTCAGCCACTTTGCGAACAATTTCACTACTGCTTTCAGCGGCCTCGGCAACCGGAAGCCGATAAAAATAATCAAGCTTAAACTTATCCTTCAAAATCTGCGGTGAAGCCGTCAGATCAGCCGCCTCAAGAAACACCCCAATGCGGTTTATCTCTTCTTCATAGAATGTGCGAGCACTGTTTAGAAATAGCTCTACCTGCTGTTGAGTGCGGCCAAATACATCATTTTTAATGACATAGTAGCCCAACCCCGAGATACAGGCGCTGAAGATCAGGATAATGCCTGTAAAAGCAGTCAGAATTCGATATTTCAGTGTCTTTGTTCGCATTTTGTATAAATTAGGCGTCTTTGTGCTCTGTCTTACCCTGTGCGTTGACGAAATAAATGAGGTTTTCCAGTTCCACTTCCAGATTGATATTGCTGATGACCACGTCATCCGCCGTGCGAAGCTGAATCGGGGCAAAGTTCAGAATTCCCTTAATACCCGCTGAAATCATAATTTCAGAAACGTGATGAGCCGCGACATCCGGCACAGCTAAAATGCCGATTTTGACCTCATGCTGCTGAACAAAATCACGAAAATCCTCCAGCGGATAAATCGGAACCTCGGACGTATTGGCATATTTGGCCGAATCAATATCAAATCCCGCAATGACCTTAATGCCGCCGGCCTCAAAGCCCTTATAATGCAGCAAAGCCTTGCCGATATTGCCCACACCGATGATGACCACCTTCTGAAGCTCGTTTTTGCCCAGAATTTCACGGATTTTAGTGATTAACTCATCCACCTTATACCCGCCCCGCCGGTTGCCGGTAATGCCGAAAAGCGAGAAGTCCTTACGCACCTGTGATGACGTAACCCCCGCGGCATCGGCCAGATTGCCGGAAAAGACCTTTACAAATCCCAGCGCCTTCAGTCGTTTCAGCGCATTTTTGTAGCGTGACAAACGAATAATGCATTTTCGATTCATAACCATAAGCAAGACCTTTATTGAGATAACATGACTGCACAGATTGCAAAACAAGAGGTGTTCAGTTGTTATATACCCACACCATACATTACACAAAAGATTATAATTAAAACGGAGATTTTGTCAATAAATATTGTATTGTTTTTCACAATAAACAGCAAATTAGCGCGAATGGCTTACTGGAAAGGAATTTTATTTGAAATTATCAGGATATTACAGGCTATATTTTCAACTGAGATGCATAATCGAAATGTTTTTTTGTCACAAAATCATTTTAAAGAAAACAGAGTCTCTTTTTCTATTTTATCTAAAAAATTGACCTTTGAAGCCCCAGCCGGGTACACATTCAGTTTCTGACCATCATTCCGCCAGGATTCCAGCACCGGCATCAGTAATTGCCAGGCAATTTCGACGCTGTCGCGACGGGTAAACAGAGTCTGGTCGCCCAGCATGCAGTCCAGCAGCAATCGCTGATACGCTTCGGGCATTTTGACGCCAAAGACTTTCTGGTAATCTACGGCCATATCCAAGTTACTCATACATATTTTTGAACCGGGACGTTTGGCCTGCAGACTCAAATACATGCCTTCATTGGGCTGAATCTGGAAACGCAGAGTGTTTTGCGGGATATCCACGAGATCGGAAGTATCAAACATCGAATGCGGCACCTGTTTGAAGGTGATAATGATTTCGGTCAGCTTACGACTAAGTCGCTTTCCCGTGCGCAGATAAAAAGGCACATCTTTCCAGCGCCAGTTATCAATGAACAGCTTTCCAGCCACAAATGTTTCCGTCTTTGAGCCGGTTGGGACACCTTCTTCCGCTAAATAGCCGCGAGCTTCTTTACCATCCACGACACCGGGACCATATTGACCGCGTACGAAGAACTGATCGACCTGATTGGCAGTCACCGGACGAATCGACCGCAGAAGCTTGGCCTTTTCATCACGGACGCTGTCGGCGGCAAATGACACCGGCGGCTCCATCGCCACCATCGCCAGCATTTGCAACATGTGGTTCTGGAACATATCCCGCAACGCCCCGCTTTTATCATAATAACCTGCCCGGTGCTCCAGCCCCACCGATTCGGCAATATTTATCTGCACATGCTCAATGAAATTGCGGTTCCAAAGCGGCTCAAAAATACTATTGGCAAAGCGGAAAATCAGAAGATTCTGGACGGTTTCCTTGCCCAGATAGTGGTCGATCCGGTAAATCTGCGACTCGTCAAAGTACAGGAGCAGTTTTTCATCCAGCCGCCGCGCACTGTCTAAATCTCGTCCAAAGGGCTTTTCGATGACCAACCGGACATTTTCTATTTGGCCCGATGCAGCCGGACACATTAAGTGCAATTCGCCCAGTTTTTCAATAATTGTCTCATATAGAAACGGCGGTACTGACAAATAAAAAATCCGGTTACCATCAAGACAGTATTTGGCATCCAGCTCCGTCGTGAGGTCACATATATCCTGATACAACTGAGTCTGTGAATAGTCGCCGCTTAGATAATAAAAGCGACTAATGAATTCGGCCAGCTTTTGTTCATCCGTCGTATGGTCAGATACAAGGATGTTTTTTTTAACGGCTTCGCGAAAGGCCTCATGGCTGTATTGACTGCGGCCGCAGCCGATCAGATAAAAGCATTGGCTCATCAATTCACGACGATACAATTCATACAGACTTGTGTAAAGTTTGCGATGTGCCAAATCACCGGAAGCCCCAAACACCACAAACCCGGTCGGCCCGGCAGCCGTCTCCACACACAGCATTTCCCGATGATCGATTTTTGCTTCTATCTTTGCCATCAAATGCCTTCTTTCCGAATTAACACTGCAGTCCTATCTATTGTGCAGTCATGAAAAAAGCCCCGAGCTTTTTTGAGTACTCAGGGCTTTCGCAAAGCAATGATTAGTCTTCGACCGGCTCGAATTCGTCTTTGCCGGCGCCGCATTCTGGGCATACCCAGTCATCCGGAAGATCCTCGAATGCCGTCCCCGGATCAATCCCATTATCCGGATCGCCGACTGCCGGATCATAAACCCAACTGCACAAAACACATGTGTACTTCATCACTGATTCCCTTTCTTATTGGACAAAATTATTGCTTCATTTCTTACTGACATCTCGTATTATCATTACTTGCCGCTTTCCGTCAAGCCCTCAAACAGAATTTGCACAATTTCAGCCGGTTCAATCCGGAAAAACGCTCCACGCCCTTCAAAAAAGCCATGCTGTTCGATCATGTGAATATTCAGGTCCGACCAGGAGATTTTCTGGCCAGTGTCGATCCGCTCGGCCGTGGTGATCCGCTTATCAAAACGGCCGGCATGCGGCCACGGACAAACAAGCGCGCCTTTAAAGTCCTCGCTCTTAACACGAAGATTGTCAAAAGCCGAATCAATCCAGTTGCCCAGTCGAGGCTTGGCCAGTTCAGTCAGTTCCCGCATCCGCTGAGCTAATTGAGCCGTTGTGACGCCCAGATTTTCAAGCTCGACGATGTCCTGCTCGATCACTTCAATCGGGTGCCGTGTATCGGTCCCCATAAACCCCCCGGCTACCAATCGCGTTGAACGGAGTACTTCTTCCAGTTTTTTGTCTCGCGGAGATTGTTTCATAGATATATCTCCCGCTGATTAAGCAAATTTATCATAATAGATTTTATCTTCCGGCATTCCCAAGCCGGTAAACACCTTGGCTGCCGCGTCAATCATGCCGGGGCTGCCGCACAGATAGCCTTCATGGCCGCTCATATCCGGGTACTGCCGCTGAACCGCTTCTGTGACCAACCCAGCCTCACCGGACCAGCCGTTACCAGCGTCCGGGTTGGCAACCACGGGAATAAACGTAAAATTGGGCACCGCCGATTCAAATTCAGCCATCTGTTCGGCCAGACAGAGATCTTTGATGGAATTGCCGCCAAAGAAATATTTCGCCTCGCGTGTGCTATTGGTGTTTCGCATGTGATGCAAAATCGACACAAACGGCGCCATACCGCTGCCGCCGGCGACAAAGACCATCGGGGCCTCAGACTCGCTCATCCGGAAATCACCATAGGGGCCGTTAAGCCGCACATCGTCGCCTTCTTTAAGATGGTCAAAACACCACGTCGTACAAATGCCGTTGGGCACACGACGGATAATCAACTCAATACAGCCGTCATCGGCCGGATCGGAAGCAACAGAGTAGGCCCGAAACACTTCTTCACTGCTGCCCTTGTACGGTGGGCAGACCAACTGGACAAACTGACCGGCCACAAACTTAATCATCTCGCCACCTTTGATCTCAAACCGGAACCGGCGCATATCATAAGTCAGTTCTTCGATCTTCGTACAGGTCGTCTCATACTCCCGAACGTTAAACAGTTCTTCGGGGATTTCAATCGACAAATCGTTACGAACCTTGACCTGACAGGTCAGCCGCACATTATCCGCCAGTTCTTGTTTGGTCAGAAACGGCGTTTCCGTCGGCAGCACCGGCCCGGCACCGGTCTTGACCGTACACTTACACACGCCGCAGGTACCGCGACCGCCGCAGGCGCTGGGAATAAAGATCTTTTCATCCCGCAAAACCGTCAGCAAAGGATTGCCGCCTTCAACATCCAGTTCTTTTTCATCATTAACCGTCACCTTGCACGGGCCGTAGTTAACCACATACTTTTCACAAAGCACCAGCACCAACGCCAATCCGGCGCCAATCGAACTGATAATTAAGATGGTTACAAAAAAATCGATCATGCTTTGTTCAATTAGTGTCCATTCGTGTTCATCCGTGGTTCTTTAACTCAATACGCCTGTGAATCCAATAAACGCCAAAGCCATCATCCCCGCAATGATCAGAGTAATACCCGGGCCGCGAAGCCCTTCCGGGACACGTGATTCGTTGAGGCGGGTACGAATCCCCGCCATCGCCAGAATCGCCAGCAACCAGCCGACACCGGCACCAAAACCATAGCCGATGGTCTGAATAAACGTGTATTCGCGAATGACCATAAACAGCGACGCACCCAAAATCGCACAGTTCACCGTAATCAGCGGAAGGAAAATCCCGAGATTCTGATACAACTTCGGCGAGTAACGGTCTATCACCATCTCCACGAACTGCACAAACGCAGCGATGATAATGATAAACAGGATAAACCGGAAAAACTCCAGCTCCAGTGGAAGCAATACATGTTTATAGGCCAGGTAGTTCAATGCCGTCGTAAAGGTCATCACGAATACCACCGCAGCGCCTAATCCTGCCGCGGTTTTGACCTCGCGCGAAACGCTGGTAAATGGGCACATCCCCAAAAACGTCGTCAGCAGGATATTCTGCGTAAAGATCGCCGCAAAACACGTCACCAGCGCCAGCCACATTTCAGAACCTATTCCATTCATGACTTCGCCTCCTTCTTCTTAATCGACCGGCACAACCAGATCATACACGCCAGCGTAAAGAACGCCCCCGGCGGCATCACCATAATCACCCACTTATCCCAGAGGTCACTTGAGAAGTACGGCATTGCAAACCCGAGAATCGTGCCCATCCCCAGCAGTTCCCGCACGACAGAAATCGCCACGAGTATCAGCGAATAGCCTAACCCGCTGAACAGGCCGTCCACAAACGATGGCGCCGGGGGATTGGAGCCGGCAAACGCCTCGCATCGCCCCATGATAATACAGTTGGTAATAATCAGCCCCACATACGGACCAAGGTTACGGCTCATTTCCGGCCAGTAAGCTTTGAGAATCAAATCGACAATAATGACATAAAATGCGATAATCAGCGTCTGGACCATCATACGGATGTTTCGCGGCGTCCAGTGCCGCAGCAGTGAGACCGTCATACAGCTAATCGCCGTCACCAGCGTCAGGGACGTACACATCACCACAGTGTTTAAGACCACATTGGTCACCGCCAGCGTGCTGCAAATCCCCAGCACCTGACGGAAAATCGGATTATCCCGCCACAGGCCGTCGGCGACAAGGTCTTTCATCGGTTTGGCTGGTTGCGGACTCATTGCTGCGGCCCTCCGTTACTCATTGACTGCTGCCACTGCTTCAGGCCGTCATTCATCAGTATTTCCAGCCGCACGCACGTTTGCGTCGCCCCGGTAATCGCATGGACCTGATTGTCCTTCAGCGTCTCACTGGGCGGCTTGATGCCAATGGGACTGTCACCGGCGGCAATCTTGCGATCAACAAACTGCCCGCAGAAGTCCGGTTCCACAATCCGTGCCCCCAGCCCCGGTGTTTCGCTTTGTTCATAAAACGCAATGCCTGTTATCGTCTGGCGGTCAATCGTAACACCCACAATCCCTTTAATCGAAGCCCAGAATCCCTTGCCCTCAATCGGCACGGCATAGCCGGACAGTTTTCCGCTTGGCTTCCACAGCCAGGCACCGCTCGTCTTGTCTTCGGTAAACTGCTCAACAAAAACGGTATGGATGTTTTTTTTCTCAACACCCGCCGTCTCGGGAAAGACTGCCAAAACAGCCTTCTCAAAAGCCAGTTGTTTGTTGGCCTCAACCCGTTCTCGCGTTAACTGCGCAAAGAGAATGAGAATTGAACTGAAAAACGCCGTGACGATAAACATATAGACAACCGCAAAGAAGGGCTTGTTCTTCATGACGTGGCCTCCTTCGCGAGTTTGGCTTTCGTTTTTTGTTTAATCTGATATTCCTTGACGGCATAGTCGATAATCGGGGCAAACATATTGCCCAGCAGAATCGAGAACATCAGGCCGCCGTTAAAAATCGAAAAATTACGAATCACCAGCGTACCAAGACCGATGATAATGCCATAAAAGATCTTGCCCGGCTCGGTCCGAGGTGAAGTGACCGGATCGGTTGCCATGAAAAACGCCCCGAACAAGAATCCGCCACCCAGAACCGCCGGCCATGCGCCCGGAACCGGCTTGACACCGCACCAGAACAATACCTGGTTGAGCACTGCATAGGTAATAACGATAGATAATATGGTTGTCCGGCTGGCAATCTTTTTCCAGTACAGGTAAACCCCGCCAATGAGAATCAGCAACGCACTGGTCACACCCATCGAGCCGCTGATACGTCCCAGCAAAAGCCCCTTGAGCAGAGAAACACGGCTAATCGTTTGGGGCTGATCGCCAGTGACCTGAAACGGGATACCCTCAGCCGTTTCCACATTAGGTTCATTCGGCAAAACAAGACGGCCGGCTTTTAAATGGGCCATCGGTGAAGCACTGGTAACCAGCAGTTTGCCGTCAGCCTGCCGCGGAGCACTGGTCCATTTTGTCAAAGCACCCAGTGGACCATCGGCGGGCGGAAACCACACGCCCGTCAAAGCGATCGGAAAACAGACATAGACAAAGCATCGCCCTGCCAACGCAGGATTGAAAATATTGCGGCCGAAACCGCCGAAAACTTCCTTGGAAAAGACCACCGCAACCGCCATCCCCACCGCCAGCACATGCCAGCCAACCGACGGCGGCATCACCAGCGCAAACAGCACAGCGGTGACAAATACCGCCTCGGAAACGGGCTCTTTGCGGTGTCGGCAGAACAGCCATTCAAGAAAAAACCCCCAGCCGCAGCAAAAGACTATCATCGCCAGCGACCGCCAGCCAAAATAGTAAACCGAGCCAAACACACACGGCAGCAGTGCCAGCAGAACCTTCCGCATCGCCGGCTGTTTTCGCAAAGTTGTCGGTTTCTTTTGTGCCATGGAAATGTTCGCCCATTATCCCTGAAAGCCGTTGTTGAGTAGAACGCCACGGCGCAAGCTGCGCGAATGAGACTTCATCGCTCGCAGCTAATCGCCTTGCTTGCGCCGTGGTGATGTTATTTCATCTTACAGTGCGTGAAGCTTGCCGCCAATCGTTGAAACGTGTGCCATTTCTTCAATGATAATCGCCTGCACCTTATCCTTGCCGGCCTTGCTCGGTACCAGATCCTTGATACCGACATAAAAAGCGATCGAATTCTTTTCGGCCTGCAGGGCGATCTTGAGAATATCCGCCATGCTCTCCTGACCGGTCAGATTTTCCGTCGGGCTGACCTTGCCTTCGGTACCGTGGAAGTCGGCAACGGTCTTCAGATACTGGGCAACTTCATTATCCGGATCGTAGGTCGTGGTGCCCTTTTCTTCTTCGGACAGTTCTTTCCGCATATTGGCAAACGTCGTCTCGTGACCGTCTTCCATGGTCGCCAGTTCCAGCAGCATGCTCTTAACATCCGCATCGGAGGCCTTTTCCGCCGCTTCACGGTAAAACTTCGCACCGTTGCGTTCGATCTGTTCAGCCATTTCAAAAATTTCGTCGGCGTTAAACGTAATACCCATCATGTGTCTCCTAATCATTCTGTGTTGTCAGTTATTCTTCCACGGGCGGCGTAAAGACACGCTGTCCCATTTCCTTATCCAACATATACAGGCCGCCGGTGGTTTCACCAACGATCTCCAGTTTTCCCAAAATCTCCATCGCGGTGGCTTCTTCTTCAACCTGCTCGGTCACGAACCACTGCAGGAACATATTGGCGGCGTGGTCTTTTTCCTGGATCGCCAAATCCATCATGTCATTAATCAGACCGGTCACAAGCTGCTCGTGCGCCAAGCCGGCTTCAAAAACCGCCTTGACACTGTCCCACTCGGTCGGAGGACCGTCAATGGCCGTCAGTGTCACTTTGCCGCCGCGTTCGATGATCTGGTTATAGAACTTATTCGCATGCGTCATCTCTTCCTGTGCCTGAATACGCATCCAGTTGGCAAAACCGGGCAAGTTCATTTCTTCCAGTGCAGCCGACATCGACCAGTAGAGATACGCCGAATACGTTTCCGCGTTAAGCTGCTTATTAAACGCTTGTTCAATCGCTTTTGAGATCATGAGTCTGCCCTGTCCTTTTGGTTAGGCCTTCCAGAGGCCGTGCTTGTTACAGAACTCGCGGGCACAAATGGTTTGCGCCTGCACCTGGAATTCGGCTATCGGCTGCTCGCCGGGATTGAGGAACTGACGATACGCCTTGCCGTCAGCAATCAATTCGATCCATTCGATAAAGTGATCTTCTTCCATCGGGTGCAGTACCGAACCGACCGACACCTTGTAACCGCCGTCAATAGCCTCGATAACCGGCACATGCTTTTCCTTCGCGGCGTCTGTTGTGTTTTCAGTCAGTTTCTTCATCGGCTCGCCGCAGCAGACCAGTTCCCCGTCGCCGCCATGAACCAGCTCCACCATATTTCCGCACACTGAACATTTATAGACTTCAAGTTTCGCTGCCATTTTGCTTCTCCCTACATAATAAGGTTCTTGTTTCCTACCTGTTAACTATACAATACCTAAATCCTTGTGTTTTGCAAGGATATTGTCCGCCAATTCATCAATCGCCGTGTAGTCATCTTCGGCGGGCATTCCCTTGGAAATAACCGGTTCAAACATCTCGGCTTTCATGTTACCCATCAGACCGGTGATTTGCTCGACCATCTTACTGCCCCAGCCGAAAGAGCCGACAATGCCGGCGTATTTTGTCTTGGGCCGCAGTGCGTTAACCAATGCCGCACAGTAAATGGCCGACGGATGAGCGCCGAGCAAAACCGTCGGGGCACCGAGAATCAGCGTGGCCGCATCGACCATTTCAATAACCATCTCACCGATATCGGCGACGGTCAGGTTGAACTGCCGCACACCGACGCCGCGATCAATCAAACCCTCAACAAGATACTCAACCATCATCTGCGTGCTGTCGTGCATAGAGACATACGGCACTACGACCTTGTTAACAATCCTGTCTTCATCGACCCAACCGTGATAGGCATCGATAATCATTTCCGGGCGGTTATAGACCGGGCCGTGGCTGGGAGCAATCATCTTGATATCCAGCGGCTCAAGCTTTTTCAGGTTGCCGCGAATCGAACTGCGAAACGGCATCATAATCTCGCCGTAATACCGCTTGGCAGCCTCGCGTGTTTTGGCTTCATCGGTGACAAACAAGTCACCGGTAGCCTGGTGAGAGCCAAAGAAGTCGCATGAGAATAGAATACCGTCTTCAATCAAATACGTACTCATAGTCTCCGGCCAGTGGACCCACGGCGTATAGACAAACTGCAGGGTCTTGTCGCCTAAAGACAACGTCTGGCCTTCTTCGATCTCGATAAACTGATCCTCTTCCAAGTGCAGGTGCGAAATCAGCATGCCCTTGCACTTAGGGTTGGTCACCACCTTGGCATCCGGATACATCATCAGCAAATCGGGAATACTGCCGGAATGGTCCTGTTCGGCGTGATGGCTGATGATATAATCAATGTGGTCAGCACCGGCCTTGACCAAGTGGTCAATCAGCAAGTCAATTTTCTCCGGATCGACCGTGTCCATCAGAGCGATTTTCTCACTGCCTTTAATCAGATAAGCATTATAGCTTGTCCCATCCGGTAAAGGAATTAACTCGTCAAACAACCGTCGGTCCCAGTGCTGGACGCCGACACTATATATATTGTCCGTCAGTATTCGCATGATGCAACCTTTGCTTTGTTTAAAATCTCGTCTTGTTACAATAACTCTTTCGCCGCGATTAATCCAGCGTCATAATCCGGCTCATTGGTGACTTCCGGCACAATTTCAACATGCCGAAGCACTCCATCGGCATCGACAACCAGCACAGCACGTGCCAGCAATCGCAAACCCTTAATGAGCAAGCCGTACTTTGTACCAAAATCAGCCTGCTGGTAATCAGAAACGGTCTGAACCTGCTCGACACCCGCAGCACCGCACCAGCGGGCCTGGGCAAACGGCAAATCCACACTGACCGTCAAAATCACGACATTATCGCCTAAATCGGCAGCCGCTTCATTAAATTTGCGGGTCTGTGTATCACATACGGGCGTGTCCAGTGAGGGCACGGCGGAAATGATAACCACTTTTCCTTTAAAGTCGGCAAAATTAACCGGCGACAGGTCGTTTGCGACTGCCGTAAAATCCGGTGCCGCCTGTCCGACCTTCGGTTCAGGCCCGATCAGGGTCAATGGATTGCCCTGAAATGTAACTGCGTTTTCTCTCTCTTCCATATCAAGCTTCCTTTCTGTTTGGCCGCCTGTTTACATTAAAATACACCAAACAAGTCCAATAATCAAAAGGCGTTTTTCATTTTTTGGCACGCGGCGAGCGGGCTGTCAACTCTCCCCTCGACATTGACAGCCCACGCTCATCCACTGCGCGTTTTTAGTAGTTCGTTGCTTCCAGTTCAAAGTGTGCCTGCGGGTGAGCACATGCCGGACAGGTTCCGGGAGCTTCCGGGCCTTCGTGAACATAGCCGCAATTACGACAGACCCAACGCTGGGGCTGTTGTTTCTTAAATACGGTCCCATCAAGAATATTCGCCCGTAAAGCCTGGTAGCGGTCACGGTGGCGGGCTTCAGCCACGGCTATTTTGAGGAAAATTGCCGCAACATCCTTAAATCCTTCCTCCTCGGCGATTTTGGCAAACTCAGGATACATGGTCGTGGTCTCATAATCTTCGCCCGCAGCTGCCTCGGCGAGATTTTCTTCGGTCGTGCCGATCACACCAGCTGGGAATGCCGCGGCAACCTCTGCGTCGCCCCCCTCCAGCAGTTTGAACAGGCGTTTGGCGTGTTCTTTTTCCTGATTGGCCGTTTCTTCAAAGATTGCAGAAATCTGAACGTAACCCTCTTTTTTAGCTTTACTGGCAAAATAGGTGTAGCGGTTGCGTGCCTGCGACTCGCCGCAAAAAGCCGTCAAAATGTTCTTTTCCGTCTGCGTTCCCTTCAAACTCATTGTTCGTTACCTCACTTTCATAAATTAATTGTCTATTGGTATATTTTTACAGTTCTTTTTCTGCACATACGCTGCAAAAACCTTCAAGATAGACGGTTTTTCGCAATATCTTAAATTGCCCCTGAACCTCATCGGGAATATGAATGTCCCCCAGGGCGTCATGCTGAAAGTCAATCACCTTGCCGCACTTGATACACAGAAAATGCTGGTGATCTTCCAAGCCGCCGTCAAAGCGACGCGGCTGGCCCGTGCCTTCCACCTGGAAAGCGGCACCGATCTCCGTCAGGGTCAGCAGTGTACGATTGACTGTATCCAGTGAAATGTTACTGATCTCAGTACGGACCATCTGGTACACCTCGTCCGCCGTTGGATGCGAATCAGTGCTGATGAGCGTCTTGTAGATCGCGATCCGCTGCGGCGTCAGCTTAAGACCATGCTTGCGGCAGCAGGCCTCAAAACCAGCCAACTTTTCTTCAAATGTACTGTTCTGATTCACTGTGTCCACAGTTATCGCCTCGATTCAGGTAAATTAAAAACTACACCTACTTAGTAGTTAATACTAAATAGGATTTACTACTATTTGTCAAGAAAAGTTCATTGTTTTTCCCAAAAAAGTAAAATTATTTTTCGGCCTTAAACATTGAAACGGAAACTGATGATATCGCCGTCTTGGACAACGTACGTTTTGCCTTCCAGACGCATTTTTCCGGCGGCCTTAACAGCTTTTTCGTCGCCCTGATCTTTCAGGTCCGCATAGGCCATCGTTTCGGCCCGGATGAAGCCTCGCTGAATATCACTGTGGATTTTCCCCGCAGCCTCAACCGCTGTCAGGCCATCTTGGATAGGCCAGGCACGCACTTCGTCCTTACCCACCGTCAAGAAGCTAATCAATCCCAGCGTACGGTAGCAGCACTGGACGAATTTCCACGACGCCGGCTCAGTCAGGCCCATGTCCGACATAAATTCACCTCGATCCGCCTCATCCAGCTGGATTAGCTCGCTTTCCAGCGATGCACACAGCTGTACAACTTCCAATCCCTCAGCAGCCGGGCCTAAGTCAATCGTTTCACCAATTTGGTCGTCACTGATGTTGACGACCACCATCATGGGCTTTAGCGTCAGGAAGTTGAGCGATTTAATCAAATCGAGCTGCAAATCGTTTTCAATCACGCTGCTGATCGGCTGTTCAGACTCAATCGCCTCCTGCAGCTTTAACTGGACCTCCAACTCCGCTTTATCACGGGCCTGCGTCTTAGTAGGCTTATGAACCTGCTTTTCAAGCCGCTCGATACGGGTCGTTACCAGCTCCAGGTCTGCCAGCAGCATTTCAGTCCGCAATTCCTCCAGATCACGCGCGGGATTAACGGAGTTGCGGTAGGCTGGAACAGACGGATTTTCAAAACCACGTACCACAATCACGAACATATCGACCGTCCGCACGTCATTAAACAGCTTGCGAGCCGCCGCTTGTCCATGATTATCCATAAACGACAGCCCCGGCACATCCTGACAATCAACGGTGGCGTGAACAGTCTTTTTGGGCTGATACAACTCTGTCAGCCAATCCATTCGTTCATCCGGCACCGGAACCATCTCTGCGTGAATATCCGTTGATCCCATCGGGGCCGCCTCTTTACCAGTCACTGCCGAAAGAAGTGTGCTTTTGCCTGACTGCATAAGGCCAATAAATGCTGCTTTCAATGTTCTATCTCCTGACTATTAAACCGCGAATCCACGCGAATAAACGCTAATTCATTCCAATTTTCTATTTATCACCATAGACACTGTTGCCGTGGCAGTCGTAGGCAACCACAGCGGGAAATTCTATCACGGTCAGTTGACGAATCGCTTCCGTGCCAAGGTCTTCATAGGCCAGTATTTCGCTAGCTGTGATTTGCTTGCTCAGCAGCGCCCCCGCCCCGCCGATGGCGGCTAGATGGACCGCTGTATATTGCTGCAAAGCCTGCCGGACTGTCTGATCACGGTAGCCCTTACCCATCGTCGCCTTCAGGCCCTGTGCATACAGAGTCGGTGCAAAGGCATCCATCCGGGACGAAGTCGTCGGGCCGGCGGCACCAATCACCCTGCCTTCGGCAGCAGGCGTCGGGCCGACATAATAAATCATCGCCCCGACCAATTCGACCGGCAGCGGCTCGCCTGCGTCAATCAACGCGCACAGACGTTTGTGAGCCTGATCCCGGCCGGTTAGAATCGCCCCGCTAATCAGAATCTCATCGCCGGCCTGTAATTGTCGCACAATTTCATCCGTTAACGGCGTTTGAATCGTTATTTGTGTACTCATAAATACCCTGTTTCGTTCAACCGTAAAACCTCTGCATTGTAGCGTTGAAACCATGTAATTCCAGCAAAAAAGTACGCTAAAAAAGACTTTCACTTTAGAGAAAATCCAAAAATGATTGCAATTGCCCTTGTGAACAGGTACAATAAGTTTATGGCCAAATTCCCAATCTATCTTGAATTGAGTAATCGGCGGGCTGTGGTCATTGGGGCCGGGGCTGTCGCGGCACGGAAGGTCCAGACATTGTGTGAAGCGGGTGCACGCGTCACCGTCATCTCCGAGCATGTCAAACCCTCTCTGGAAGATGCCTTTCAATTGCCGCATGTTGAACTGGTGTTGTGTTCCTACCACAAAAACTACCTGGTCGGGGCCACACTGGCAATTGCCGCAACCAATGACGATGTGCTGAACCGGCAGGTTTATCACGACTGCCAGGAACTGGAGGTGCTGTGCAATGTAGTCGATCAACCGCACCTGTGTGATTTTTACACACCGGCGATTGTCAAACGCGGCGACCTGCAGATTGCCATCGGCACCGACGGGCATTGTCCGGCTTATTCCGGCCACATCCGGCGAAAACTCGAAGACGTGTTTACGGAACTGCACGGTGAATTTGTCGATCATCTGGAGAAAAAGCGAACGCATATTCTTCAGGAAGTCAGCGATGCCAACACCCGAAAGTCTATTCTCGGCAAGCTGGCCAGTGACGAATCCTTCGAAATCTTCCGGCAGGAAGGCAGCGGCCCGTGGAGCGAGTATGCTCACGAACTGATCGCCCAAAACGCGGAAGCCTGAACCGTTTCGTCTGTCCCCTTTTAAAAAAGCCTTGAATCCTCTCATGGCCAAGGTAGAATGTGCATCAAAGCCGTTCTTTGGCCGCTTTGGATACTCATAACCGAAAGACACAGATGAAAAAGGACGTTCTTCAGTTAGACGGAGAGTGGGAGTTTAAGGAGTTCCCTGAATCAGCGCGTCGGATGCGCGACCTGGACCAAGGGGGCTGGATGCAGGCACCGGTGCCGAGTTCGATTTATACCTGCCTGGCTCATGCGGGATTTATTACCGAAACGGAACTGCACGCCAACCCGGAAAACTTTCACTGGATCAGTCAGAGAAGCTGGATTTTCCGCAAGCAATTTGATCTTCGACCGTCGTTTCAAAAGAATGACCGTATCCGGCTGATCTTTGAAGGTCTGGATACGGTTGCCCATGTCTGGTGTAACGGCAAACTGCTCGGCAAAACGGAAAATATGTTTACGCCGCATGTGTTTGATGTCACCGATTATGTTAAACCCGCCGGCAATACGATCTATGTCAAATTCCTGCCGGCTCTGCGCCATGCTGAACGACTAATGCAGCGATACGGCCGCCTCAGTGAACATCATTTTGGGGATCCGCGACGCTGCTATCTTCGAAAAGCCCAGTACCAATTCGGATCGGCAATGGGACCAGCGATGGTCGGCTGCGGTATCTTTCGTAATGTACGGCTGGAAAGTATCCAGACCGCACAATTGAGCGATGTCCATGTGCGGACCGTGGACTGCAACCAGTACGATGCGGACGTTCGCGTGGCTGTAACGCTGGACCGAATCCAGAACACACAAACAGCATTGATGTGCCGGCTGACGCTAACCGGCGGCGGACTGGACCGAACCGAAGAACTTGAATTTACCCCGCAGCAGGATCAGCACGCAATGCTGCTGCACATCGAACGCCCCATTCTCTGGTGGCCGCGGGGATACGGCGTGCCGCACCAGTATCATCTTAAGGTAGAACTGTATCGTGAGAATGAGCTTTTGGATGTGACGGAGACGGATTTTGGCATTCGCACGATTCGGCTGAACCGCACTGCTGACCCGCAAGGCTGTACGTTTGAATTTGAAGTCAATGGACAGCCTATCTATGCCAAAGGCGCCAATTGGATGCCGCTGTCGCTCTTCTCAAACGCCCAGACAGAGAGCGATTACGCTGGAATTCTTAAACAGGCCGCTGGCGCTCATTTCAATATGCTGCGTGTCTGGGGCGGCGGGATTTACGAACACCCGGAGTTTTACCGGCAATGTGACCGGTTGGGGATTCTTGTCTGGCAGGATTTCATGTTCGCAACGGCGTATTATCCTGACCGCAAGTGGTTTTCCGATATAATCCACGAAGAAGCCCGCAGTGTGATTACACAACTGCGTAATCATCCATCACTGGCCCTGTGGTGTGGCAACAGCCGCATTGATTCACTGCATGAAGCCGGACGATTAGGAAAGGGACGCAAATTTTTCGGCAAGGCGATCTACCATGAACTGCTGCCGGGCCTGCTCAGTGAACTTGACCCGGATCGGGATTATATTCCAACGACGCCCTTTTCGGAATCAGAAGAAAAGAATCACAACGAACCAGCATCGGGAACAACCCACAACTGGAAAGTCTGGAACAATTTTGCCGGCGAAGAAGAATATGAAATGCCCACGCCGAAAATCCCGCGATTTGTGACCGAATTTGGCCTTCAGTCGGCCCCGGATATGCAAACGATTTCGACATTCAGTTTAAACAATGAAGTACCCATCGGCTCGGCCTCACTTAAAAAGCACAATTACCAACCCAGCGGGCCGGCTCGTATAGCCCGTTATACCACCGAGCATTTCTCACCGCCCACTGAATTAAAAGACTATATCCGACAAAGCCAGCTGGTGCAGGCGAGAGCCATCAAACGTCTCGTCGAACATCTGCGATCTCATCGGGAAATGAATGCGGGGTGCTTGTTCTGGACGCTGAACGATTCACTGCCGTCAGTCAACTTCGCAGCGATTGATGCGTTCGGCCGCCCCAAAGCATTATACTATTACGCCAAACGCTTTTATGCACCCATTATTGCAATCCTGATGCAGTCTGAAGACCGAACGACTTATCAGGCCAGGGTGATTAATGATAGTACCAAGCGAATCACAGCGACACTTCGCTGCCGAATGGTACAGTTTGACGGCGCCATTCTGGATGAAACGAACATCCCGATTGCCATTTCGCCGATGAACCTTTCAACACCCTGTCCGCTGCCGAAATCCTTTTTAGCATTGCACCGCTGCCCAACGGCATTTCTGCATCTCAGCCTCAACTCTGAATCGGAAACACTGGCAGAAAACTGCTATTTCTTCGTTCCGGACAAACACCTGCGTTGTGGAGCCGGGACCATTACTATTGAAATTGTCCCACAAGATGATACCGGTCACATCTGGAGTCTCCGGCTCTGCGCTGAACGGTTGTTCCGTGATATCCAACTGGTTTTACCACAGCCCGGCCGGCTCAGTGACAACTTCTTTCATTTGCTGCCCAACTGCCCAATAGAAATTACCGCTGAATTCGATCAGCCGATTCACTTACCGAAGACCCCCATTGACATTCTAAGCAATCACACGACATAAACACAGGGCGCAATAAAAAAGGGACGGCATTTAACCGTCCCTGTCAATACGATTTACTGTTTAGAAAGGGCGTTCCATCATGAACGGATCATCCATCCCAGGCATGGGCATTCCCCGGTCCTCCATCCCCGGTCGCATCGTGGTCTTTTCTTCCATCGCTGCCTGTACCGTATCATAATCCTTTTTAACATCTTTCGGCCAGTTGCTCTTACCGACGGGCAATTGCGTCATTTCAACGGCATCATAGTAGGCCATCTGGTAATATGTACCGCGTTTACTGATACGACGTCCCCAACTGAATTCTTTGAGAACATCCACCATCACTAACGGGGTTGTAAAGTCAACATCTCCGCTGCCATCATCCCCACCCCTCATCATCATGTCTTCGCGATCCACCATACCTCGCCGGCGATCCGCTTTTTGCATATCTTCTTTGGCAACCACGTCGCCGATAACCTGACCGGGATAGACATCAAAGTCATAACTTTGCCATCGACCCATATAGTATTTGGCAACTTCTACGGAGACGCCTTCAATGATCCGGTCCGCGGTTTTAGCTTCCAAGGTTTCCATCGGGAAAACATGCAGCATTTTCGGCACTTCAATCGGTTCAGTCGGCTCAGAATAACTGCTCCAGAGAACCGTTTGGTCTTTCAATGCAGCCTGCGACTGACGGAACCAGTTTTTGCCCATGATCGGATTGAACACTCCCAATCGAATACGATACTGATAGGTTTCGCCGGGAACCGTCGTGTCATCATGTGCCCAGACCAAAACCGGATCACGGGAAGACTTCAACTGCTTAACCGCTTTCAGCATGTCAGTCTGCATGTCTTTTTGAATCATTTGCAAGGTCCGCTCTTTTTCGCGACCTGCTCGTACACCGGTTCCGCCAACACCACGATCAAACATCATCCGGTCCGCATCCATCAGATCGCGACGCGGATCCTGCTGACGTTCACGCATGGGCTGACGCTCTCGCGTGGGTCGTCTATCCCGCCCGCCGGGCCGACGAGCAGCCGAACGTCTGGCCTCCTGGGCTTTTTTCTGACGTTCATCACGCAACTTACGTTTTTCCTCCTCTTTTTGTTTTTCCAACAAATCATTCGCTTCGATCAGGTACGGCGGCGGCATCCAATCCGAGTCAGAAATCTGAAACTGATAGGGTTCCGGCTGCAGAATATCCAACTGTACGGCCTCGTCCTGATATTGCGACATCCAAACATTAATGCCAAACTGCATTTCGTCCGGAGACATCGGCAAATCACTCAGCAGTTTCTGGTACATATCAATCTTCGTCCGCGGCACTTCCTGCCAGTCACTCCAGGTACCGTTGTCCTGTTGTACCCGCCGCTGCAAATCCATCTTGGCAAATACCGGCGTTGCAAGCTTCGGATCTTTCCAGGTTGATTTCAGGCCAGGGCCGTTAAAGCTTAACTGAAAATTATTCAAGAGACTCTTGACATCGAACCGCCCGGAAATGGTTATCTGATCGATATCCGTCAAATTGGATTCGGCATTTTTATAAGGATTACCGGGCCCCACTTCGTCCACCGGAACCCTTGCGGTCCCTCGCAGAGGAGCTTTCTGGACATCATACAGCGCGGGAACCACCGGCATATCGTACAGCCGGTCCTCTTCGATAATCGTATCGCCAACACCCGGGAACTGAACAACTAAATCTCCGGCAACAGTGTCAATCGGACAGCGCAGCTGTGTCTGAAATTTATCCAGAAAATCATAGTTTTCCGGGATGATCTGTGACGACTCTTCAAGATCAACCAGCATGGTATCGGCGTTATCCTTAATCTTCTTATCGATACTGCCGGGACTGTAATCCTTGCTTCCCACCTTTGCGGAATAGGGGTTGCTCAGAACAAAAAGCCACAGCACCGCCAGACTGATAATGACGATTACCGCCAAAATAATTTTGTCGATCTGGTTTTCAAGCATAACCAGGATATTTTTTTTACTGCTCATCGCTTCATCCCTGTTAAATTCTATTTTATATTATTATCATATAAATTCATTTTACATTGGTCGGCCACCCGGGAAATCCATTGGGCCACCCGGGAAATCATCCACCCCGCCGGTTCCCGGCGATTTACCCGGCTTTTCTTCTTCAGTATCATCACTCTGGCCCAGCAGGGTCTTGACCGGCGCCGGCTTAATGCTATCATATCCCTTCCGCACAAATTGGTACTCACAAATCAAGTCCAGCTGCATAACAGCACCTTTGCCGTACCGATACAGTTCATGCTCAGGTAATTGCTTATCAACGACACTCAAATCGCTTTGCAAAATAGATATCTGATTGTGACGATATGTTTGCTCTTCGCCGTCTTCTTTAAAATCAGTCCGGAAAGTATGAGACTTTTCACTGCACAGTTCCTTCATAAAGGCCATTACCAGCCGATTATCAACCAATACAGAAAAAGCAAAATGAACCACATCAACATCGGCATCGCCCTGACGTCCCGTCAGCGAGGTATCCATAAAATTACTGGGCAGCATAACCGTAGTCCCGGCGGTCGCACCGCCACGGCCCATGGTGTTGGCAGCAGTCGGGTCCGGCATAATCACATAATTGGGCTTGTCAGGACCAATTGCACGACTTCTGCTTCGACTGCGTGACATCGTACCACGGCGCGTCGAACCATCATCAAACACAGTGCTTGAAAAGCTGACGCCCATCAACCGCTTAACAGCAGAAGAAGACACACTCTGCGATCCCTGATTCATCGTACCAATGGTATCAATAATATCTTTGTAAATCCAAAACGCCACCTGAGCGTCCCAGCAGTCTTCCAGTGCCTGATCTTCCCCCTGAAAATCATAATCTTCCCAGAATTCATACCATGCAAACAAAGACGGATGCGCGTAAACGGATATTTCCTGTGAACGCGTCAAGCACAGGGCATCGATCATCGGATCAACAGCCGTTGCCGCCGTTGACTGCCGACGAGTAGAGCTTGTCCGAACTCGACCGCCGGTCTTGCTCTGAATTTCCGAATCACTGGGGGCATCCAGCGCATTGACACTGTTGACCAATGCTTCAATAGCCTCTTGGTATTTTTGCCCAAAATCCGTATATAACTGCGACGATGTACTCTTGGGTGGAAAGATATCATAGCTGATCAACTCACGTTGACTGCTTTGTCTCATCAGCAATTCAATCTGCGTAGCCTGGTCTTCCAAGCGATCCATTGATAGTTTAATCTGTCCCGGATCGTCTTTGGAAGGCACACTATTGGCCAGCCCCGATACTTTTCGTCCATCCCCGCTGCTTTTTTCCATCTTTTCCTTCACTCCTTTACCGACCATCAGGGTTGGAAACATCAGCAGCACCGCAACAATCACAATGCCGATGGACGGCAGCAGCGCGGTATATTTTTTCAGAAAATTCTGAACCGGCTTTAAAAATCCCATGGATAATTCAATTTTCTTCATTTTGATAACCTATCTATAATGTCCTATTGGATACCTCAAACTGCATTTTTACCGGGGCATCATTCCACGCCCACGCCCGCCCGCATTGGGTTGGGCACCATCCTGCGATTTATCTTTAGGAGCACCTTTCCAGATAAATTTCGCCTGAATCCGGAACCACTGATCTCGTTCGATAAACTTTTCTTCGCCAAACGATGTGGTTTTCTTTTTGCCCAAATCCCGTTCGGTCAATTCCGGATCGGCATCGACATCCTTTTGTGTATAGATGTCGTAGGTCTTACTCATTTCCTCATTGGTCATTGGATCAACCAGAACATTTTCAGTATAAATGAATTCCGAACCGGCCCTGCCGCCGCGACGCGTCGGCTGAGTCGGCATATCCCGCATCATCATATCCGGCATCATAAACTCATCACGCATCCCCGGCATATCCGGCCGCATCGTACGTCCTCCGGTGCGTCGAGTCGTTTTTTCATTCAGTAACGCTGCGGGAACCCGTTCAATTTCCTTTTCAATACCAATGCCCTGCGGCATCTCCTTGTCATCCAGGTCCACCCAGCCTGTTTCAAGCGTAAAATGCTCAATCTGATGCTTGTTAAACAACTCAAACGGCATTTCCGGATACAGCTTAACAAGGTTTTCAAACCGGCTCACAATCCCCCATTTATCCTGATCATCGCCCACCATCGGCGGATCCAGCAATTCGGCAATGTTCCGATAGGGACTATAGCCTTCGATCAAAACAGTAAAACCAGCACCGCCGGTTTCTTCTTCAGCGTCTTTGCCGGTTCCTTTTGCGGCGCCTCTATTATTGGCGGGACGCCCCTGCGGCGCCATGGGCCGCATCATGTCAAATTCCGGCATCATCATGTCCGGCATCATCATCGGCCCAGCCCCGGCTCCACGTCTTCTTGAAGAACGCGAAGAACGCCTTCCTGTCCCGGTATTCGCCTGCGGAAAACCGGCCGTCTCCACATCCTCTGCATATTCAATCGCAAACCGTGTGACAAACAACTGCTTGCGTTCGGAGCGTTCAATAGCCATCACTTCCTGCACATTACCGTCATTAAACGCCGTGTATAGATCTGCTTGAGACGGGGTGTTCTCTTCATTGGGCAAACATTTGATGACCGTTTCATTAAACTGTGGAATGACCTCACGATGTGTAAATCGTTCCATTTCTTTCTTAATTTTATCCAGCGCCGGCTGCTTTCGGTTCTCTTGGTCTTTAATGTTATTTTTGACACCCTGAACTTTGTTTATTGCCGACTTAATGCCGCTACGATTGTTTTGATTGCTGTCCCACTGTTTGGAATCCTTGAAGGCCTTGCCCAGACCCAATACCATCACCAGCAACAGCACACTGGCGGCAATCGTAAACATGCGGGCTTTTCGGGTCCACGCCATCGCGCGGGCAATCCGACGCGGCAGCAAATTGGTCGTAATTTTCGACTCGTCAAGTAATTGCACGCCCAGACCGTAAACCACACCGAAATCAGAGAGATTCTCATGGAACTGCGCACTGGAAACATCCGACGATAATTCCAGCCGCTCAAACGAATCCGGCTTAATAACCGGAAGGCCCAATGACTGCGTCAAATACTTTGCCAGCCCCTGAAGCTTCATACCTCCGCCAAGAGCAATGACCTTGCTGAAGGTTTTATCCCGACCGGCCGGACTGCTGCTGTAGAAGCCGAGACTTCGCTGAATTTCACTGCCCAGATCGGTATAAACCGGCTTCATCGCCGTGTAGATCTGACGCATATACTTACTCATCGGCGCGGTACGTTTAAGTTTTTCAGCCGTCGAGAACGGTTTTTTGAAAGTATCGGCAATCGCCTGCGTAAAGGTGTTTCCGCCGACACGGATACTGCGTTGCCAGACAGCATCTTTGGTGCAGATGACCAGGGTCGTATTCTCCGCTCCCATATCCAGGATAATCGTCGCCTTGTCCGGTGACGATTCAATATCGGCCATATCAAAATAGGCAAAATTATACAAGGCAATCGGCGCGATCTGAACACAGCTGACGCGGAAATCCTCTTTTGTAAAGTGATCCATCACCTCTGAAATCAGCTCATTCTTAATCGCAAACAGACCGACCTCTTTGTCCGGGCTGTCCTCGTTTTCCATAAGCTGCCAATCCCATTCGACCTCATGGATATCAAAAGGAATCTGCTGAACGGCTTCAAATTGAACGATTTCGGGGATTTTCTTCGGTTCAACCGGGGGAAGCTTGATAAACCGTGCAAAGCTGTTCTGACCGGCAATGGAGATCGCCACTTCTTCCTTGCCAATGTCATTGTCTTCCAGGAACTTGCGAAGCGTTTCGGCGACAATTTCGTCCTTTTCGTCCTGGTCCAGATCGACAGAAAGAATCCGGGAATGCTCAATGTGACTGAATCCAATCACCTCGAGTCCTTCTTCTCCCTGGCGTAATCTCAGGGCTTTGAGAGAGGTGATACCAATGTCAATTGCCCATACACCATGTAATGCTGCCATAACAGTCTCCTGTAAATCGGAATAACTTTAAATATGATTCCAGAATTATTTTTTATAAAACACTTGAATCGAATCGTCTGCTCTTGCTACCATAGCAGCCCAATGAAAACCTATGCCGTCCATACACTCGGTTGCAAAGTCAACCAATACGAAAGCCAGCAAATCCGCCAGGTTCTTGAGCAGATCGGGCTGTCAAAGGCATCCGCTGCGCATCCGGCCGACATTATCATTGTCAATACCTGCTGTGTGACGCATATTGCCTCGGCCAAAAGCCGCCAAAACATCCGCAAGGCCCAAAAAGCCCGCCCTGATGCCAAAATCATCGTCACCGGGTGTCTGCCGGTGGCCCAGACGGATGAACTGCAAAATCTATCCGATATCCTGATTGTCAAAGATAAAAACACATTACCGGGAATTTTAGACCGGTTATGCGGGAAAAATTCCCCTCATTTGGCTACACACACCGACAGTAAACCACTAAATACTGCTAAAATCAAGGATAAAAACGCCCCCTTGACACAGATAAATGCATCTGAATCGCATAAAAATACGGAGAAGAATCAAAGTCAGCCTTCAGAATGCCCTGATTGGGGTGTTGACTCATCCGATTTCAAAGAGCCGAATGCCGTTTCGTCCACTTTGCCGACACTGGACCATTATTCCGGTCAGTGCCGGGCGTTCCTGAAAGTTCAGGACGGTTGCGATGCCTACTGCAGCTATTGTATTATACCCAAAATTCGGACTAAGGTTTGTAACAAGGATGTAAAATCTGTTTTGGAAGAAACCGAGAATCTGGTCGCGGCCGGGCATAAGGAAATTGTGCTGACCGGGATTTTTCTCGGTGCCTACGGTCAAACCACCTCTCGACGAAAGCGATGGGATCAGTCCAAAACTGATTCGCTGGCCGAGCTTGTGAATGCAGTCGCAAGCGTGCCCGGATTGCAGCGATTGCGGCTCAGTTCGCTGGAACCGCTGGATGTGACGGAAAAACTGCTGGAAGTAATGACAAGCCACGCTAATATCCTGCCGCATCTGCACCTGTCACTGCAGTCCGGCTCAGATAATGTACTGCGAAAAATGGCCCGTCAATACCGAATGCCGGAATTTATGGAAGTGGTCGAAAAGCTCAAAGCCGCTTTCGACCGCCCTGCTTTAACCACGGACATCATTGTCGGTTTTCCCGACGAAACCGAAGCTGATTTTGAGCAAACAGTTAAAATCTGCAAAGAAGTGGGCTTTGCAAAGATTCATGTGTTCAGCTTCAGCCCGCGAAAAAACACCGCCGCGATCAAAATGGCTAAAATCTTCGGTTCAGTTCCGCCGCAGGAGATCAAGCGACGATCCGTTGCCTTGCAGCAAGTTGACGACGAATTACAGGCCAAGTTCCGACAAAAATGCGTCGGCATCAATGAAAATATCCTGATTGAAAAGACACACCCGCCCCGTGGGCGATGCAGCCGATATTTCATGGTCGATGTCAGCAGCCATCCCAACGCCCAACACCTGAAAAAAGGTGACACCGTTGATTTTACGATAGAAAAATAGCTGCCGAGACAGTTATCCACCCGCTGAGGACGACTGAGCCTGCCAGTTGACTACATCGTCGCCATAGGCCGTATCGTTGATTCTGTCCAGTACATCGCCGGTTCCGTCCGGGGTAGCCGGCCAGGGATATTCGTCGTCATACAGTACAGAATCCACCTCGATATAGTAACGCACTCCCTGCGTATCGGTATCGCCCGGCAAGGATAGTTCCAGCCGTTCGCCGCCGTTGCTGAGCTTGGTGTCATTTTCAAACGGCCCCAGTACGGGAACGCCTCCGGCACTGCCGTAGCGTTCGGCAAACGCCGCGGGATTTCTCGCGACAATCAAATATCCGTCAGCAGGGATGATTGTCCCCAGCGGGAAGGTATAGTCGATTCCCTCGGTAAACTGCCAGCCCAGTGTCAGATCCATACTGCCGTCATAGACCTGCAGTGTCACGGGCTCAGTCGTGATATTGTGCAGTTCGATGTATTCGTAGTCATCAGCCGGATAGGCACCGCCTGCGGGCGGATTGTACATGAATTCACTGATGACCACCGGACCGACTTTAGCTGTTGAATTGGGCTGCTGGGGCGTCTTGGCATCCATCAGAACGAAAACCATTGTACCGCCACTCTTTTCGTAGCGTCCGAATGTAACATCCGTTTCGGAGGCACCAAACTCGGCCTCGACGGCATAGCCGGTCAACGTACCGTTTTCAGCAGAACTGAGATAGACGCCGTCACCGTTTTCACTTAAGGCAAACTGAACGAGACTGTCCGGATCGGCGGGATTGGCAAAATGAACATCCTCATAGAGTACCAGATACGCATCCGGCAAAATGACGGTATCATCGGCAATTCGGTATTTCATCGGTTGTGCCGGGTCATCACTGAGATACCAGCCGCCCACATTGATGGCAGATTCCGTCGGATTGTATAATTCAATCCAGTCAGGCGCCGCCGCATGAGAATGCGCCAGCACTTCATTGATCACTATCAGCAGCGTATCGGCCCGGCCGGGTGAACCGCCGGCAAGCACACTGGGACGCCAGTTTTCACTGTTCTGCCAGCTTTCCGGATGCTGTAACACATCGGCAATCACCAGTGAATGACCAACACCATCGGTGATCGGGTACCAGCCATCTTTGTATTCAAACCGCATCACCGCCGCATCGAGTGGTTCGGCAAGTTTCAGCGTCAGCGAGTCATTGCCGTTGTCAAGCCTACCTGTATACTCGCCGGCAATATTGATCTGTGTTCCATAGCGGCTTTCAAAGACACTTTGATTGGCAACCACAACGGTAAACTGATTGGGATCAAGCGTCATAGCCGGGAAGACGAAATCAATGCCGTTCGTGAAACGAACACCTTCGAGGTTAATAGCCGTATCGCTAATGTTCTGAAGTTCCACGTATTCAGAATTGGGATCGGAGGCAGAATGATACATGACCTCGGTAATACGCAACCCTTCCATAACCGCCCGACTGTCAGCATACGGATCATTCAGATTGGTCGTTTCCGATACTGCGGCCATTTCGAGGCCAAAGACAACATCCGAACTGCCCTCGCTTGTTTGATGCACTTCAACGGCAATGACATTGTCACCGTTCAATAAAGCATCTGCAGGTATTTCAAAATTTTCCAGAACAGCATTATTAACTGTCGAAGCAAATGTCGAATATGTTACGGTGCCACTGAGTCGAATTTTCAATACTTCGACACCGTTGAGGTAAATCACCGCCCCGTCATCCAGCACCGTTGTCAACTCAAGTCGGTCAACACCGGCAGGATCGCCGCTAAAGGAAAAATGTTTCCGGAAATAGAATACATTCGGACCGAGTGTTAGCGGCGTGTTTTTCGGTGCCGGCAGTGAAGAGCTTTCTACATACAGCAAAGCCGCCCCGGTCGGCCAGCCGGAGTCATCGTAGCTCGGGTCACGCCAGACTGTTCCAAGGTCGGTGCCCGACTGCTCGTAAGCCCAGACGTCTTCCATATCAATCAAATCGGTATTCGTTACGGTTGTGGTCATATTAGTATTCAGTGCCCCCGGCGTCGGCAGGTCGAAATAACCGATCGTCTGGCCGCCGTCCGACATCCGGCCTTGGGAGACATCAGTCATCTGCTGATCGTAAACGATCTGGTCAAGCATAGTTAAGTCCGAGTCAAACAAGGCAATCGCTCCCAGACGCGAATCCAGTTTAAAGTCCAGATGATGCGCACCGGCACTTTTGTTACCGTCGGCCACCAGAGAGGTAAAGCCATTGCCGGCAATAAAGCTCAGCGGCCGCATTTGATGTTTGTCCGGGTGTGCGGCTGGGTTATCCGTCAAATACAGTCCGCCCATATCCACCGGATACGCACTCGGATTGAACAGTTCCACCCGATCCTCAACAAAGAGAATCTTCCCAGTCGCCAACCATTCGTTGATCTTTAAATTACGCGGATCACCGAGCGGAACAATTTGGTTGACCGTGCCCAATGTGGGGCTTGTCAATTTCCACTGCCGATCATAGCCGGTGCGGCCGATTGAATGATTTTCCAGTTGAATCCCAAACGCAACCGTATCAATCACGGTACCGGCCGGACTCAGCAACGTCAGGTCGTCCCCGTCAGCATCAATGGAAAATCCGGTATGGATTCCCGTAGCCGCCGTTTCACTATCCGCATAAATAACCTTGTACTCGCCGGGATTGATGATTGTACCGGCGGCAAAGACAAACTTATCGGGTATGTCGCTGTTATCGGTCAATCGGTAGCCGCCCAGGTCAAGCGGCAATGCACCGTCGTAATACAATTCGATCATATCGGGATACGTTCCCTCATGGGCAATTGCAGTGTTATCTGCCAAAACTTCATTGATAATCAAAACATGCGAAGCGGTATCGACTGTCCAGGCACGCGACGAATTACCCTCGGCCAGACCGGGAGCAGTGAAGATCGTGTCGCGGAACGGCTGGCCCTGCCACTGGCCTGCCGAGTTCTTACCCATCACATCTACACGATAGGTATGACCGTTTTGGAGACCGGTTAACTGAATTTGCCCGCCGATATAGTTCGGATCAGCCGGGAAGTCATCCGCATTGATCGGTAATTGAAATTCACTGCTCCACGCACCGGGCGTACCGTTATCAACCAGCCGGTATTTGTAGTGGGTGATCCCCGGCCCGGAAACCGTCAACGTTGCGGATGTTTGCCAAGTCACGGCATCCGGCTCGCCTGAAACGGAAGCGCCTGCCGGGACATTGGCGCCTATATCCTGACCGTTGGAACCGGCACCGATCGCTGACGAACCGGCCAGTAATGTCCAGTCGCTAAGTGGGTCTTTCAGCAGCGGGTCGGCGGCAATATTGTCACTTCCGAAGAAGTGCCACTGCGAAGGCAGCAGACTATGGAATACGCCAACCGTTCCCGTCGGCCCGTAGTCCGGGGGATTATCGAAATAATGCTCAAAAACGGCTGCGTTGTTCCAGAATATATTGCTGTCAAGCAAGGTTCCTTTGCCCGGGTCACGCGGTGGCGAACGGAACGGCTCGCCAAAGCTGATTGCCGCGATAGTGCTGCCTATAATCGTATTGTTCTGCGTCCAGCTATAAACGTCTTCCTTGTGCAGCACTGCGTGATCGTTATCAACAAAGACATTCCGCACAACACACACCTGTGACTGATCACCGGTAGCCACCGCGTAAGAAGGGCTGCTCTGATCCGGTGTAGTCTGGTGGAAATTCTGAAACAAGTTGCCTTCCACATGGCCATCCGTAGAGTCAAGGTCCGGCCCGTCATCGCCACCGCCAAGGAAGGTGTTGTTATAAAACTCAATAATCGGCCCCGGCCGCTGTGCCCCGGTGAAATCAACAATATCATTGTAGCCGGTAGTGGAACCGAATGTATTGCCTTCAAAGATCAGGTATTCGTCACCGCTTAATCCGTTGCCGTGCACCGGTTCGGTACTGGTGATGCTCGGCAGAACACAGTTTTGAATAACCGCCGACGGATGCGTCAGCTCCATAATGCGCGTGTTGCCGCCGGAACTGGCCCAGGTCATGTGTTCCATCGTCACACGGGCATACTCGACAACAATCGACTTGCTCTGTGCGTCACCATAAAGCATGTCGGCATGTTCCAGGCGGCTGTCGGTCAGGGTATTGGCGAATTTTATCCCGTCCCAGTGGGTTTGGCCGGGTGCTGGAGCGAGGTGAACGCGCCGGTAAGCGGTGCCCTGAATCAGCAGACGACCATTAACGGTAATCCCGGTACTATTGTCGAAAAATAATGTCGCCCCCGGCTCAACCGTCAGTGTCACGCCGGTGGGGATCACAATATCACCGGTCACATGCCACGGGCCATCCGCAGCAGTCAGCACACGGTCGGCCGATTGCGTTCCGGCAATCGTACTTTCGGTACCATCATTGTACCAGACGTCAAATGTGTCCGTTTCAAGCACATCGCCCTGCCCATCCGGCGTTCCATAAGTTTCCACAACAATACGGTTGACGCCCGGCAGCAACCCACCCATTGACGCCGACCAATCACCATCAATGGGATCCCATGAAGCCGGGACGCCATTAACGTAAACTGATCGAGTCATCACAGCGTTGGCTTTGCCGGTCAATGTCGCAGTATCGGTTGTTGTCTGAGCATAGCCATTGACTACAGGCAGCGCACTTTGGACCGAAAATTCCAGCGGAATCTGCAGCAAAACCTGTTCGACACGTTGAGCAGTCCTGTCCTTCATATCCGCCAGCATCGAATCCGGCACCCAACCTTTGACTGTTTCGTCCACCAACGGATTAAACTTTTCAGCCGGATAGAAATTCTGAATCAAATCCATCAATTGCACATAAAATTCCTGCACATATTCCGGTTGGGCAAAGAGTGCATCTATCGCCGGCACATCAGCCCTTGAATTATCAGAACGATCCGCCGCGTGAAAAATAGAGCGGTCCAGCGGCGGCACATCATTGGCCACATGCAAAATCGTATCCAGATCATAAATCAACAGTTCGAACAAACCGGTGTCCCCCGTCCTGTACATGCAATAATCATCACCGCAAGCCGTGGGCAAACCGTTTTCGTTATAGCCGATCAATGTACACATTGCAAACCAGCGCATCCACTGTTTGACATCGACAATCGTCTCGATCTGTTCGGTGTAATTGGGGGCAGAAATATCTGACAACACAGCCATCAACTGGAACAGATCGGTCCAGTCATTTTCAGAAGCATTATTGCTCTTGCTGTAGCCGTCCGAAGCATAGTCTGCGGGATTCGTTCCCAGATATGACATATCAGCGCGCCAACTGCCATTTGAGGCCTTGTAAATATTGCCAGCCAGTTCATTAGGATCGGTCAGTACATATTGTTCCAGCCATTCGCCGCTGTAAGGCCGCATGGCAGAGTAATACCCATAAGTCCGTGACATATCGGTCAACGCCGGCTGGCTGCCGTTGACATATAACTGTACCGGAGCGGCCGGGGCGGCATAAAAACCGGCCGAAGCAAACAACCGGCT
>JANQGW010000096.1 GCA_028282905.1 Sedimentisphaerales bacterium
CTGACAAATGCGTCCCTGCACGAGATATCTCAATCACCTTCTTAATCATACTAAACTCCCAATAGACACTCCTATTGGGAAAATATCGACACAATTTCAGGGCAACTTAATCATTCGCCGGAAAAATCCGCCCAATCGGGTCAACAGTTACTTTATAACCCTGTAATGTATTCGGGCTTTTCCGCTGAATGAGCGGCGGGTTGTCAGTATCACTGACTTGGCCGGCATAAGTATGCGGGCGTAAAATAACACTGCCTTTCTGGTCAAATTTTTGGATGCGATGTAATACAAATTCTCCTGGCTCAACTTCCAGCATAAACAATTCATTTTTCGACAAAGAGCAGATGAATTTTTTATCCTCTGCATAATCCCGGCAGATCACAGGTTTTCCCTTTCGGCTGCGCTGCACGGCTTCAAACATCGAAATGACACGTCCCTCACATTTCTTTTCCCCTTTACTGTTGGTGTATTCAAAAATCTCAACATGATGATTACTGCCCGGTTCAACCGCTCGGTAAGGCGTTCCATCAGGACTGTTGATAAGAATCATGTTATTGGATACAGTGTGCAGGCGGACTTTCTTTATTTCCGGACCGGATTTGCCATTTTTTGTTTTCATATATAGCGGGGCACTCCAGACATCTTTATGAATTTTGCCTTTTTTATCCGGATTAACTCCGAACTCGGCCAGTCTCTCTTTGACAATGTTGCGAACGGTTGGATCAACAATTTTGCTGATCATCTTAAGAGTCAAAGCTTCCAGGGGTTTTCGATAAACAAAAACATCCTGTCCCTTGTCATCTTTCAGACCTGTCGGTCCGTATGCCGTTTCTTCATGCAGTTGGCCGGAGACTTTTCGTGTCACGCGATGCGAGACATTGATTTGATTGACTTTTTCTTCCAATTGCTCACGAAATCCCGGCCACGGCGGATCAAACTTCAAATCCCCTTTATGGTATTTGCTCACAGCCAATTGATGCAGATGCTCGTTGCGTGTTACCGCCGTCACCGCCGCGTCAACCGCGTGATGCCGATGGTCGTCACGGTTTTTCAGCCCCGCCCCGGTGAAGCCAAGAATATCATTCAGACCCCATTGATGCCGAAGTTCCGAAGTAATCTGCCCCTTTGTCCCCCAAACATTAACGCCCAGCATTTTAAGATACTTAACAACTTCCTTAGTAATATATCGAGTATCATTAATCTGACGCTCAATAAAACTGTCCAGTTTTACCTCTTTTTGCCAGAACCGCCGCCGCTTGGGATATGGTAGCTTAGCAATAAGATGCAAAATCGTTTCCCATTGCTCCGGCTTGTCCTCGTAATATTCGTAAGGAGTTTTATTGCTCTTATCGATATTCTCATACACACAGCACAGCGTCTTATTCATGTAGCTGTCATCCAAGGTGCGCGAATACGGCAGAATATGCTCAATCTGAAATTCCGGCTGCGGCCCGAATAATTGATGCTGGCCGATAGACTTTCCGGTATAAGGGCAAATCCGCCCGCATTCATCCCATAGTTTGTATTTGATAATATCGTTTCGAGATGGCCTATCTATTCCCATTTCCAGCAAGGCTTCTCTGGCCTCATTATTGACTTGTTCCAGTTTCCATTGCTTGGGCCGCAGTTCATCGCGTTCCCGTTTTGAGCCTTTCACATCCCGTGCCATCTCAACATAAATAGACTCGGGCTTGCCGTATTCTCGCAAAAGAGCATTCACCACTTTTCGCGTTTCAAACAGAGCCTTGTTGACAATCGGGTTACGCAAATCCTCAGGCAAAGGCAGTCGGTCAAGTTTTGCATCATCTTGCTTCCCGGGCTGATAGTCTCCATAAACCGCTTTAATAGCATCCGACGTAATCAGCCCTTTTTCCAAATACGGCAGCAGTTTTTGTATGGCTAGTTCTGAAAGATTTGCATATTTAGACGGCAATGAAATATTTGCCGCCTCAATGGCCTGCTCTTGCGTAAAATCGTGCTGTTCCATCAATTTGGAAATCACTTCTTCGTCTGAAAAATCATCATTGATAATCAATTCATTGATTTCAACCAGATCAGCCTCATCCAGTGTTTGAAATGTTTTCTTACCCAGAATTTTATTCGCAGATAGCTGAGCGTTAAATTCATCCCCTTTGAGTTTTGGACTTTTCTTCTCCGCAGCCCCTTCTTCCAGATTGAAAGTCTGCGTTTCCATCAGATTCAGTTTTTTCCGAATAGCGGTAAACGTGACCTCTTTTCTTGTCAGCAGTGCCTCTAATACAGTATGCCGCTGTCCTGCATCCAGCGGTTGTTCCGTTCCGTTTGGATTGCGAATAATCAGATTATTCACCGTTTGAAGAATGCGAAAACGTCGTGCGAAAAAACTGGCCCGGGGACAGCGTTTTTGTTCCGGTTCCAGTTCACAGTCTCCAATTGTATCTTTATCCCATTTCAGCGGCCGCTGAAAAAAAATCGTTTCATCTTTGATCTGATGTTTTAACTCATCCGTCAACAACTGCCCGTCATATGAACACTGCTTGTTCCACAATTGCTCAAACTCGTCTTTATACATCGCTCGAAACGTGTAATGTCCCCGGATTCGCTGCTCGTGCGGATTAATCAACGAAAGATATTCCCCCAGTGTTTGACAGTCCGCCTGTTCCATGTTTTTCTGTATTGTCGCCGCATCTTTTTTGACAACACTAGTTTCTTTCATATCACCTGTTTTGCGATTGCTCAAAAATCCCCGCCGCTGATTGAGATGATATAGCACCCGTCCAAATTCATAAGGCGTAAGTTGTGCGTTTAATCCCTTCGCCCGCAGCAGATACGGATCGGCATCAAAAACCTTTTGCAATGAATCGGTGTCCTCCGGTAGCAACCCGTGACGAATCAACATCCGCAGCAATTTATCCTTGCGGTAGTTCCGTCGCTGCCGACTGCGCCGTGCTCCGCGCGCAGTCCGGCGGGTTTCGTTCTTGGAAACCTCCGAACCCTTCGTGTCCCGATCAACCCCTTCCTGGAAAACCCGTACCCCCGCATCAACCATCTGCTGATTTTCCGTATCCAGCAGCGCCCACCCAATAGAATTGCTGCCAATATCTAACCCTAATGAACACCGAGACATACAAAACCTCCTAAACCCAGATTCCAACTGTTTTTAACTATTTGAGATAAGACATTGACAATTATACAAAGTATGCTAAGATAAGCAAGTATTGTAACTAATCCATGTCTGCGAGCTTGTCATAACAAGAGTGTCTTTGACACTCGCAGGCTCTACGCCCGGAAATCTTCTCGAAGGCTTCCGGGCGTAAACCTTTCTACCATAACTTGTTGCAAATTAATTTGTTATGGCGAGATATTTGAAAATATCATAAATCAATATCACACTTATTACAGAGGCTGTAATAAGTGTCTTTTTGTTTACGGGTTCGCATTTGACCAGAGTATTTTTTGCAAGTCAGTTTTATGGGGGGATTACCGCCGTAGTCGTTGCATTCGAGATAGTAACTTCTCCCGAAGGCAATTCTCAAATCATATGAGCCACACTTGCCACATGAGAATACATTAACCGCCGATTCTTTTTTATCCGCAGCGGAGGCTTTTTCACGTTTTACAGATAAAAAGGCCCGCATTATTGATACGAAACTACCCGCCATAGCGTCAGGGTGCAAAGTACCTCTACGTTCTATAAATAATGTTGCATCTGCAACCACAGTAATTGATAATTTTTCCTACTTTTTTCAAAAAAACCGGGCTGCTTTACCAAAAAAATTCTGCGAACCGTCAGACGCCCATTAAGCAACCCGACCTCGCCATCATAAACAGCATAAAAGCCTTATTTGGCATATTTTGCCGCCTGACAAGGCTTATTTATTTTCCCTCTGCTATCAGCAGGCGAACGAAACCCTCAAATTGGTACACTAAAAATGGAAATTTTTAAAATTTTTTTACCCCACGGTTCTTAGCAGCTATCAACACAGCCTCCTCAAACGATAGAATATCTTGACAAATTAAGGTTCTTTTTGTAACATTTGAGAATTATGCAGTAGAAATTGTATTTTGGGCGTTAGAAGCTATGTATTCTCAAGGAGGCATCAAAATGAAGTTATCATCAAGAACACGGTACGGAATAAAGGCAATTCTGGAAATCGCCAGAGAACATGGAAATGGCCCTATTCAGATTAAAACCATCGCAGAACGGGAAGACATCTCAAATAAATACCTTGAACAGTTGATTGCAATGCTCAAAATGGCTGGCCTTATTCGCAGTATGCGTGGCCCGCGAGGCGGATATATGTTAGCCAAGCCACCTTCAGAAATTCCTATCAAAGATGTTTTCTGGGCCCTAGAAGGTCAAATGGAGCCTGTAGAGTGCATGGAACACGCTAGACCCATCCCTGGATGTGCTGATTGTGCGACCAGTCGGATCTGGCAAGAACTTAAAGATTCTATTGTAGGAGTTATGGAGAAGGTGACGCTGGCTGATTTGCTTGAGTAGCCTTAAAGCTATTTACACAGTTAAATGAACACTCCCTAATTCCATACTTAATTGAATATTATATTTCTACTATTTCATCCATATATAGTGTTCTGGCAAGAAGACACTATATTCTTCCTCTAAGCTGATTTTTGTTGTAATGCCCCTATCGTCAACAATCTTCCCTCCACTGCTAATCCAAGCCAGTATGCCCCCATTTAAATTATACGAGTTCAGATAGGTATCCTTGCCCTTTTGTTTTTCTGAATGCAAAAAACGCCTTAGTGTTCTCGCGCTGCGTTCTCCAATATCGGAGTAGAAGATTAGTATTTTATCGTCCTCAAGTAGGGTCTCTTCATTTTTATCATAGAGCAATGAACCTTGGATTCTTGATACATTATATTTCTCTTCAAATCTCGTATCTACAAATTTAATTTTTTGAGGATGTTTTTTCAGTAAATAAGACAACTCATCATAACTTATTTCTTTGAAGCCAATATTCTGGTAGGCTAATTGAAAATAGTTTTTTTCAATAAGTAAGGTTTTATCCACAGCCTTAATTACAAGGGGATTTGAAGGTATTATTATTTCTACAAATATTGCAGATTTGCGAAATACGTCGACTCCCGCTCCAATATAATCAACATCCACCCAATCAGTACCATAAATACCATTCAAGAAGTACTCTGAGGGCATTTTTACTTCAAGATGGAATTTACCATCCTTAAAAACAGGACTTCCGGGCCAATCTCTTGCGGGGGATTCCGGCCAAGCCACAACAAATAAAGGAATTAAAGTTTTATTTGCAAAATTTACATCCCAGCCATAGTAATCACCATATGCGCAGGAACTACGAAAAGCCCCAAAAGATTTAAACATAATACGAAAATAATTAGCATTTATATTTTTCCATATAAATATTCCGCCAGAAGATACGATGTCACCTTTTATAAATTTTCTGCAAAATATTCTATTCTGATCATTTGCTACTGCCCATAAAGTAAGGTCTTCACCCCGATGTTTAGAGGGTAGATGGAAGACTAAAAAATATGCCTGCTTTGGGATTATTTCATAAACTCGAATCTCTAATTCTTTATATTTAAATTCACGTTCTTCTAAGATTACTTTAGAAAATCGTTCATTAAGAATACTATTAAATTCATTAATTAATTCCTCCTTGTTTAATTTAGTATCATCAAGGTTACACTGTTTTAAAATGACCTTGTCCCAGGTTGCTTTATATTGACCTGCAAAAGTTAAAGAAAAAATTGCAAGAAACGCTGATATAATAATTGTCTTTTTCATTTTTCAACTTCCATTCTCTCTTCAGATTTATAGCTTCCATGTCACCATCATCGGGAACAACAACACGGCCATTACCTGTAGCATCAATGCAAATGTAAGTTATAATTAAAGTCAAACTGATAAGTAATACAGTCTTTCTGTCCATATGAACCTCCATGGGGACTGTTGTATTACCCAATTCTGAATAAGTACCATTCCCCTTATAGCAATAGCCGATAGCTAAAATACACGAAACTGGCACATGCTCATTTTATTGCTCCTCACCACTGTTTAGCTCTTCATCTGGCTCGAAACTTCCATAAGATGGGCATTCAATCAATTTCCGTTCATTTTCCCTGAAGCCATCTTTAAACTCCCATGCATTTCCACACATGCCATTTTGAGAAGTTTCCCCCCATAAAAACACTCTTGAACCTTCACACCATAAGGGGGGCGTATCATAAGGATGAAGCGCTTCAACAAGATTGCAATTAGTGTCAAATAGTAGGATATAGCAAATGCCACGTGGAGCTAACATTCCTTTTATAACAGTACTCACATCAATGACATAATAAATGTTGCCATCTACTGTGACATTTCCTATATGGGCGAACTTAGTAATCTTCAAATTTTCAATGTCATCGTGATTGTTTTTGATATAATTATCGTACATCTCTTTACGCACATCACGATAGTTTTCATAAGAACCATGATTTTTATTACATGACATACAAGATAATGTGACAATAAATAATAGTAGCGTTTTTTTCATAAGATAGTCTCCTGAAATAATAAATTTAAGACATACAACCAATGAGTTCCACTGCTTTACGAATTTTTCCCCCATATCTCGGATCACCCGCTCCAGCACCCAGCCCATTATATTTTATTGCCCCATTAATCATTCTTTCTTCTGAGCAATCTCCGCAGTTATATGTTTTACCGCCTTTTGTTGAAGTATTGATACTGTGGATTAAATACGGAACACCCCAGAAATAACTCATATCTGGATTGAAGTTTTTGTCTCTATGTCCTAGTTTCGGGTCAATAAGACTTATGTCATATATATGTTTATGCCTTCCAGTGGAGTCCTTCTTTTTCATATGTTCAGTAACTCCCGCAGAAAGTTCATTTACCCAGAAATTGGGTTTGTCAGGGCCGCCAATAAACCTGTCTCCACGCCCCAATTGCCCTGTCAAACTTCTCCACCATGTATCATCAGGGTGAGCAGCCTGCATAGGGTCTTTTTCTGGATAGTTTACTCCTGCCGTTCCGTGTTTCGATTCAACCCAAGATACAGCGCGAATTATACATAGGAATCGGTCTCTGCATTTTTGAGTTGTTCTTTCTTTTTTATTCATTCTAAGCCGAATAAATTTATGCCAATATCCCAAAGCCCGGTGAGCCTTCCGATAACATCCTCCTTCCCACAAACGCTGCTCTCTTTCTTTAAGTGTTTCAGCTTTTTTCAATCCAAACGCATCGATATACATAATCGGATTCGAAGCTACGTATTCATACAGGCTCATGCCATCTGCATAACCAATTGGATCGAATTGTAACCATCTACCTGTGCTTGGTTCATATGTCCTGTATTTAGTATGGTACTTTTCTGTTTCAGCATCATAGCGATACCCAGCGAACAGATATGGATTGCCTGACTTACTCTCTTCGTCATCTACAATAGCCAACTTGCCGTAAACATCGTAATTGTAAAACTCCCGATCATCAGTGTTTTTATAGCGTCCGCCGACTAAACCGCGAATACTGCCAAGAGCATCCCGCAGATAATAGTACCGTGTTTCAGTTTCAGGATAGATTTCCCAAACATCTGCAAATTCAGCATAGTCCTTGAAATTGATGAAGTCGTCCTCTGCTAAATCATAGTCATCGCTCCAGACGCTTGTATCATTGGGGTCTGACAACCACGCTGCACAGAAGCCGAGGAATTCAGTCCAGTCGTTAGGATCGGTTGTATATTCTGGATGGTTGAACATGGCCAGGATTTCATTAATACCATTGCCCCAGACATATTCTTTAGTGAGTGTCGGCGTCGTATCATCAGCATATTCGGCAATTACTCTGCCTGCTGTATCGTAGAAGAAGAAAGTCGTATCCGAACCAACGGTTTTGTAGATTCTTCTCCCCAGGGCATCGAAGATATATTCTGTATGAGTGACTGAATTTGAGTCCTCCACTTCGATCAGCCGGTTGCGATAATCATAAGAATAAGAGTTTCCAAGCTCATCAACCGACAGATTGCCGTTATAATCATGTGAAAGTGAATGAGTCGTAGAAAAGGCCCCATTCATAAACGAACTGGTAAATGTCGAATACTGGTTGACGATATTGTGGTTATAGACAAGCGTTTCCTGTCCCGTTTCACCTTTGTCCAGATAGACAGTCGTCCGATTGCCAAGATGGTCATAGCCAAACTCATCGGTTTGACCTTCCATTGCTTCAGCAGTACTACTCATCATCACCGAACTGGATGCCATACTCATGGGTGCTGTGGCCAACGAGCTTTCAGCCAATATTGGCTGCTGTGTAGCCAGCATATCGGTAGAGCTAACAACATTACCGTCCGCATCGAAGGTCGTAATGGTATCGGTGATCAGATTGCCCTTGCTGTCATAGGACTTACTGGCAACAATAGTATCACCACTATCGGGATACATGGCAAACAGCACAATCCTGTCTTTGTTGTCCCAGATAATCTGTGCAATGATCTCATCATTATCATTGAGAACGGATTCGGTTGTATAGTTCTTGGGGACATCACCAGGCAGTACGACAAACGTATAAATCGGATCGTCGGGATTGAAGGCAAAGGTTCTAACCGTCTTAACTGAATTCAGGAAAGAGTCAATATTTCTAAAGCCTGCCTCTTTGAGAAGGCTTTCCATTTGCTCTAAACGCTGCGACAGCAGGACAGGATCAGTCTGATTGTAGGTAACTTCTTGACCATTGACCCATGCCGAAGCAAACAATACTAGATTGTCCATCGACTCAGGATTGCCATCAATACACATAGCAACCACTCCGTTTTCATCGGCATAAGTGACTTTTTTCAATCGTCGCAGGGAGTCGTATTTGTACACATCATAAACAGATGGACTTAAATGACTGTATTGGCATGTTTCTCGGTTACCAACTTTGTCATAAGTGTAATCAAAATCCAGGATTGGCAGGCTGTTGACATCGATGCTCTTACACTCGGTCACCCGTCCCAATTTATCAAAAGCGAACAACTGAGTTGTGTCGGCCTCTGGGTAGTCGATAGCCTCTGTATTGCGGCCAATATAATCATAGGTAACGATCTGATCATTACCCTTGCTGATAGTCTCGATTCGGCCCAAGCCATCATGGGTAAAGGTCAGAGTTGTGCTACCATGTGCCTGCGTTAATTGATTTCCAGCCCCATCATATGTCCAAGTCGTGGTTTTATTGATACTGTTAGCATCATATTGGACTGTTTCGCTGGTTTGTGCTCCAAATCCATTATAGGTCAGCCACGATTCAGATACTTCCGCCCCGGCAATGGCTTTGTACGCATAGGTCAACTGGCCGGCACCGTCAAAACTAAACTCTGTTAAATATTCAGGCGTAGAAGTACTGTCAGGTCCATCCGGATCATCGCTCTCATATAAGACATTGCCAAGCTGATCATACCAGTAGTAAATCTTCGAGCCATCTCGCCTCGTTTCTGCATCGACCTTTCCGATGAGATTATAGGCATATTTAGCTGTTCTGTTATCCGGATAGATAATCTTTGTCACCAACCCATTTTCATTGTATTCGTACTCAGTAGTCTGGATAGAAATCTGACTGGTCGTATCGTTCGGGTCATAAGCCTTGACCTGGTACTGCTGATTCAAACAGTTATAGACAAACTCCGTTTTACGATTTTCATCTTCACTGCCGATACCATAGTCTTCAATGGTCTGCTTGACATTGCCAAATCCATCATATGCCGTAAATGTCACCACATCATCGGGAGCGGTGGTGTGTGTAATCCTGTTTAACCCATCATAAGTGAAGCTCGTATTCGGATCAGTAGCATCAATCTCATCATCCCCATCTTTATCAAGGATGCGAGCTGATAACCTGCCATCATCATAGAGCAGGAAGGTTCGGATCGTATAATCATTGGAACCATTCGGATCATTTTCATATTGCTCGACCTTGGTAATCTGCGAACCTAATGTGGGATCTGTGGCATTGTAATAAATCCGCTCAGTATTGTCTTCCGGATCAGTGGTCAATATCAACCTGCCAATTTTGTCATAACTAAAGGTCGTTGTCGCTGTTGTTTCAGACAAGCCAACATAAACCTTTTGCTCGGATAGCACTCCATTTGGGTCAAAGACAAAGTCAGTCACCAAATCTTTCCCAACAGCAACGTTACCGCTTTCATTCGGATCGGCCATTACCGCCCGTTGAGTAATGTTATCCAGATTGTCAAAGACTGTCCGCGTCTGACGTACCGGAAAATCATCATTAGGGTTTGTTACATCAAGGGAATCGTAGACAACCTGCTTTGTAAGCTGGCCTAAGCTGTTAAAGGTATTCTTGATATAGTGACCTTCAGGATTGGTTGTCTTCACCAAACGGCCGTAAGCGTCATAATCATTCAGCGTGATATAAGCATTGGGATCTTGCGGATCATTTGGGGTGATGCTTTTATAGACTAAGCCGACGTTCGTATAGTACTTGCTGTAAGTAAATCCATTCGGATCGACAATCGTCGATTGTCTGCCCTGGTTATTATACCGGTATTCAGTGGTGATGGCATTGGGTTCAGTAGAAGCCAGCTTGCATTTAATGTCAAATCGCAGGTTACCTGCAATATCGTATTCGTAGTGCGACGTAAAATCTTTGTTGTTGTCAATACTATTGGGTTCAAAACACAACCGCTCAAATATCACATTGCCCAGATTATCATATTCAGTTCGGCTGTCAGACAGCATCGTCCCATCGCCTTCACAGGCAACTTCACGAACGACGTTGCCGGCCGCGTTATAGAATCTTTCAGTATAAGGGCCGAACTCGCTGCCTTGATAGGTATATTTGAGCCGGTCATAATTATCATATTCAAAAACTAAGCTTGAGCCGTCAGGATTTAACTGGTCGATGAGATTACCGTTGGCATCATAATTAAAGACACTTTTGACAACAACCGTATCGGTTCCATGCCCTGTCTCTTCGGATGTCACTAGCCCTCGTCCATCACGATATGTCTGGACCCATTTGCCTGTCGGATATAAAACCTTCTTAAGTTCTCCTTGAAGATTATAAAAATATTCCGTTGTCAGATTTTTTCGGCTCATTCCATAATCTTCAATGACCTTCTTTTTCCTGCCGTTTTTGTAATATTCGCACTTGGTGATAATCCAGTTACCGGGATTGGTTGTCATATCAGACTGGAAAAGGAATTTATCATCTGATTTGTATTTCCCTACGAATTCAACCTTGCCGCTGGCTGTATAGGTATGCCGAGTTTGACTGATCAGGTATAACGAAGTATCTGCATTGTTTGGATCAGAATCTTCATGGATAACAAACTCGCTGACCAGTTCGCCACCTTGACCATAGGATTTGCCCGTCTCCACACCATCGGGATTACTCTGACGTATCTCTTGGCCAAAGGTATTGTACTGATAAGAGGTGGTTGCGTCATTGGCAGTCATTGAATCCAGAAACCCTGTTGTAGAATTGTAATTATACGAAGTCCGCAGATTTCGCTCGCTGTCCAACTTGCGAGTTTCTCGGATAACACGTCGGACATCATCATACGTATAAGAAATTATCTGCTGCTGATCTGCGGCATCATTGGGGTCAGTCTGTGTCTTTAGCACATCAAGATAATGAGGGGATTGGTATTCTTTCTCATACTCATACACTGTGACACCGCCGTAAGCATTTGTATGCGTCTCAATTCGCCAATCATCCTTCTCGCCGCTGGTGTCAATATTAACATAGGTATAGGTTTCTCTCAAAGAATTAGCATCATTTTGCACATCATACACATACGACTCAATGACATTTCCATGATCACCATAAATCTGATAATCCGCCCGCTTGCCGTTGGGATATGTCGTCACAAAAATGCGATTGGGATCATCACTGCTGTATGTAGTGGTATAAAGTTGATTCGGGTCTTGCTCTGAAAGACTGCCGTATTCCTTTTTCTCAATAAGATTATTGAATGTTCGGTCACTATATCGATAGATCGTTGTCCTATATTCTGTAGGCGAAGTGTAATTTATCTCAGTAACGGTGAAATTGCTCTCATCGAATGTTCGCGTCATTGATGTTTTCAGTTGCTGGTCATCGTCATCATAAACTTCCTGCTTGCTCACTATCGGTTTACTATTACCAGGCACCCAGAAGCTTGATGCAAGCACGAGGTTGTCTATTCCGACATACACTCCCGTTACAGCAATTTTCATGTCCTTGAGCTTTAATTCCGTGATGGAGGCAGGACAGCTAACGTCCACATCAAAGTTTTCCCATTGCCCATTCACCAGTTCTCCTGTCGCAACATCATTCACATCAATCGCTGCTAATAATGTATATTGACCGCCATTGTCATAATAGATTTCAATAACGCCGCGGCTATAGTTGCCGCTGTCAAATGCTTTAATGGATGCGGATAAATTATACCGAAGCGTCGGGACCAGATAACATTGAAAATCCTTTTCTACCGTATGGTTTTCAGGACGGAGATACTGATCGCCATCGAGCTCGCTATCATTAGGGTCATTACATACCTGAACATTTGGTGTCTGTGTGGGAGAATCAATCGTCCAGCCAGTGATATCATCAGATTCTGTCTGGTTCTCACATCCGGTCACGATAGGCGACTCAAAACTCATATTCCTAAGTGGAAGCCAATCGGCCTGCTGCCACTGTCCATAATCGACGATATTGTAGCTGTTTCTTAGGATAACAACATCATTGGGATCTTTCTTTTCCTTGATGAGATATTCATAACCGGTCAGGTCATAATCTACAGAATCAAAATAAGTGACATTTTCAAATTCGCCACTGCTTGAGCATCCACTGAGACATCCCGCATCATACTTAATCGCTCTGCCTTCATCATCAAAGGTGACTTCCCATTGACGTTCTGTTTGCCATGTCCCTGCTGTTGTTGAACGGGTTTTATAATAGACCGTTGCAGTGTCACCGGTCCAATCGTATTCATATTGAATGGTAGCAGAATTAACGGTATTCGGATCATTGGGGTCACTGCCGTTATGGATATTAGCGATTTGGGCGGGGCTGTTATAGGTATAGTTAATATACCACAGGTCTGTCCCGTCTCCGGGTTCCTGGCTTGGTGTGCAGGATTCAATCCTTCGAATCAGATAGCGTTCCTTATCATTCTGGCCATTATCATAGGGGCTGTCACAATGGTAGATAATTTTCTTTCCTTGTGCCTCATATTTGAGATACCGATTGGAAGAATCATAGGTATAAGTCCATCCATCCTGTCTGGCATAAAGAGGTAATTCATACATATCCCTTTTATAGCTGGGAAACTTGACGCGTACCACTTCTTTAGAAGTGGGTATCAAAACAGTATCAGGCCAGCTAGTCATTCTCAGGTCGATCCCATCTGTTATATCCTGGCAATACTCACTTTGTGATTCTGTAAAACTGACTTTCCATCGGTTATCATCGGTATTCTCAGTTAAGTCGTGAGTTTGTTTTTCAATCCACCCCAGATTGCTGCCTTCTCTGAAATCAGGAATAACAGCCAGTGGATCAAATGAGGTTCTTGGGTTGTTTCGAACGACGAGTGATCCCTTCGCTGCATTCAATGGCAGCAGTGGACCGTCACTCTCACGAACATCAAAGAAGCGAACTTCAATCTCAAACTTACTGCCTGAATAAGAGCCAAGACATTGAGTCGGCTGAACATCAAGATCAATTCGCATTATTGGGGACGTGGATAACTCTAATTGGTATTCTTTATTAACTTGAGTAACGGTCACTCCCTGATAGCTATCGCTGATGATCTTGCATCCCCAAAAGTATAATCCTTCGGGAAAAATATTTTGAAAGGCTTCCTGTTTACCGGTGACCTTGATTTTGGCATATCGTGTATACGAATTGTTATTTCCTGAACCACAGGGAGTTTCGTAATCATAATCACAGAGACCATCACTGGCATCCAGGTAACTGTAGATATAAGCTGTTGCTGCTTCGCCACGTTGACCACAGGGACCCATTGTTAAAGTGGTATGGGCAGAAGGATTAGAATTGGTGACCCAATAAAAACCTGCCCCCTTATATCTCCATATCTGGCAGGCTGACCATCCATTCGCTGTGAAAATTGAAGTAATTGCAACACAAAAGACAAACACTGATGCAAAACGCTTCATACCTGTATCTCCCACTACTAAATCAAAACTGCATTATTATGGTTTCAAAATCCTGATACGCAATCAGAATAGACTTTTTCCGCAAATCCCCACATTTTCCTCTTTGCGAAAAGCCGACAGGTATGGCTTCAAAGAGGGACATGATACTACTGTCCTCTACTATGAGTACTAACTACCAGAGATGGCCTGCCCTGTCAAGAACTATCCTTGAACTCGTAATTGCTTGCTATCACTTGACTTGGAGAAGCAATTTCAGTATAATACAAAGCACAAAAGGTTCAGAAAAGGTATCAATTCTGAACCTTTTTTTGTGTCCATTTCAAAAATATTTTTAAAAAAAATCGACGATATTTGCCCTGTTCAAGCTGTTTTTGACACCGTATTTCTACTGAGATTCCTCATGCCCAAAGACTTCTTCTCGTCCTGCTCCTGCAACTTCCATCTCACCGTATCCTCTTTATAGAAAAGCATTTATAGCTGGTCTCGCCATCCCAAAACGTTCACATAAGATACCAAATGTGAAAGGATGGAAAAATGACTAAAAAAGCATGAGATCAAAGAATTGGGTGTTGGAGCCAGGCAAGTATTTGAGAAAGGATGAGGCAAGCAGACTTTTAAACATCGCAAAACATCGGGCTGATACAGGCAGGAAAATCCCTGTCCGTGATTACTTCATCATCCATCTGGCATTAACTACCGGTCTGAGGGTTGCTGAGATTGCAGCCCTCAAATGCAGTGACGTGTTTTTGGATGACAGGCTGTGTTCGGTGCTTGTCAGAAAAGGAAAAGGCAATAAAAAGCGAATGGTATATTTTACTGGGCCATTTCGAAAACATTGCAGAGATTACTTTAAGTGGAAACTCATCATTGGCGAGTCAGTTGAGCAAGAAGAGCCGTTGATCGTTTCCAGTAATACAGGAGGTCACATGACAACACGAGCGATACAAAAAGTTTTCAAGCGATGTGCAAAGCGGGCATGCCTGAATTCTTCATATGCGATCCATTGTCTCAGGCATACCTATGCCTGCTTCCTCCTGAAAGCCAGTAACTGGAACCTCCGGCTGGTTCAAAAGCAACTGGGACATTCAACGATTTCCACGACTCAAGTGTATGCGGATGTGATGATGCCGGATGTTGAAAAAGCACTAAATCGACTTTACAAAACATTTTAAGGAAAGGGTGAGAAATGTTAAGAAGAAATGTCTTATTGGAAATGTGCGTTGTAACCACACTGTTGATGGTCAGCACAGCAAATGCGGCTTTAATCACAATGGATATTGATGCAGTGTGTTCTATCTCAGACTATGATCCGTTAGATTCAGGGGATGAACTGAAAATTGAGTACCTGGCCACCAATACAACTCAAAGCACCAATCCAGATGATAGCCTTTATCGGATATTAATCCCTGCCGGCACAAATCAGTCAGTCTATTCTGTTCACGTCCCTGAACATTGGGTAGCCCTTGTCAGCAGTGATCAAATCGAACTGTACACACTGAACCGGTCTTATACAATTCAGTGCGGCCAGACAATATCATTCTCTGTCTGGGCACAGAATCCCGGAAAAGATGCAGCGACCATAGAATCAATGACCTCCATTGGCGACTGGGCGATTCCGGTAGAGGCTTCTGTTCCTAATGGACATGTCCCCGAGCCGGCAACAATAGTGCTGTTGGCTTGCGGAGTTTATATGTTCAGGAAAAGGGGCTAATTTTTTCGCTGATTATTATAAATCGTCTGGATTTCAGTTTCAGACAGTGCTTTGTTGAAGATAAGAACTTCATCGATAAGGCCCTGAAAACATTGCGAATCACTGAAACAGCCAATTTGAAATGGACTGTCCTCAAGAATTGAATAAGAGGCACTGCTGATCGGTACCTCTCTGTCAAAATTTCCGTTAACATAGGTTTTGAGGCTATCGGCCTTCCTGTAAACAGCGGTTAGATATATCCATTGGTTCGAAGGAAGGTTTTCCTGTCCATTTGAATGTTTGGGAGATGTATCGAAAAGAGAAGCTCTGAAACTATTTTCATATAGGAATAAAGCATATTGACCATTTGCAAAATACTCGGAATTCATTTTCGATACAATATATTGACTGGATAATAACCTTTCCGGTTTAACCCAGACACTAATCGTCCAATCATCGCCCTTGATGTCAAGATTTTCATGGTGACCGACATCAACATAATCACCATCACCGTCCAAGTATAGTTCCCCATTTTTTGTTAGCGTAGCGTCATCCATCAAAACACCATGATTATAACCCAGATGATCTCGCGGCGTTTTATCAAATTGCCACCAACTGACAGCCTCCGGAGGAGCATCCAGCATCCGATTGCCGGCCGAATCTCTTTG